>JAGVXW010000060.1 GCA_018303575.1 Candidatus Woesearchaeota archaeon | reverse complement strand
AAAATCCCCATCCTCTACATCGCGCTCTGGAAGACGCGATTCGGGCTGAGATTCATGGATCGCGTCGCACAGAAATACCGCGAAGCCGTCAAGCTGCTCGGCTACTGCTTCATCGGCTTCGGGTTCCTGGGCATCCTCTTCATCTCCATCCAAATCCTCATCCTTCTTTTCCAGCTTATCATCCGGCCGAAAGTGGCAAGCGAGGGCGTCGCGCTCGTCCTGCCGCTCACCACCATTCCCGGGGTCGGCTACCTGAGCTTCTGGCACTTCCTCATCAGCATCTTCGTCCTCATGCTCGTGCATGAATTCGGCCATGGCATCCTCGCGCGGGCGCATGACGTGCCGGTCAAGAGCTCGGGCCTGGGCGCCTTGGGATTGCTTGTTCCTGTTATCCCGATGGCCTTCGTGGAGCCGGACGAGAAGAAGATGGCCAAGCACTCCGACATCGCGCAGTATTCCATTCTCGCGGCGGGGCCGATGGCGAATGTGATGCTCGCTGTGTTGGTAGCGCTCTTCTCCAGCTTTATCTTCAATCCCATTGGTGATCGGATTACTCATCCTATCGGCGTATCCTTCCTTGAGATGATGCCGGGATATGGGGCCGAGGAGGCGGGGCTTGAGAGGGGAACGGTCATCACGCGTTTCAACGGCGTGGAGACCACGAATTATGAATCTTTCATCAGGGCGGCCGGCGATCCGAAGCCGGGGGACACGGTTGTCCTCGGGACAGAGAAAGGAGATTATTCCATCACCACAAAGCCCGCTCCAGACAATCCGGAACGCGGCTTCCTCGGCGTCAAGGGCGCGCAGAATGAGCGGCGCATCAATGAGCGCTACGCTTCCATCGGGCCGTCATACTTCTGGACAAAAGGCCTGCTGAAATGGCTGTACTTCCTGAACATCGCGATCGGGCTGATGAACCTGCTGCCCATCATCATCACCGACGGTGGCAGGATGCTGAAACTCGCGTTCGAAAAAACATTCAGGAACCAGGAGAAGGCGAAGCGCGCGTGGAGCTTCCTGGCGAGCATCTTCCTGTTCACGCTGCTGGCGGCGTTCGCGGTGAAGTTTTTCGTTTAATAGCGGTTCTCGTTAATTATGGAACTTTGTCGAGAACCGCTAGAATAGCAAATTGCTCTCAAAAAGTTCCAATATTTACGCAATTTGCTATAAGCTAGACCAAGAAACGCTCAATCATCTCTGCGCAGAGCTCGGCCTCGTCTGGCAAGCGATAGAGCATTTTTGTGAAGCCGCTTCGCAATGCCCGAGCATCTTCGCGGACACTCCTATCCTTGACAACCACGGCATACACGAGTTCAGCCAACTTCGCGAATTCGGCCTTTCCGAAGCCAAATCGCGTCAGTTCGCCGACACCCATGCGGACGCCCGAGGGCCTTTGAGTTCCATCATCATGGCCAGGAAGAACCTGGTGATTCGTTGTGATGCCGCTTTTCCTCAAGGCAGCTGCCATTTCCTCTCCTTTTTCTCGCCCTACATAGACCACTACCTGATTTCCAGTAGTATAGCCTGACTCCCGGCCCCCTTCCACATGCATGCCGAGATGAGCCAGGGCAGCGGCATAGTGCCGGGCGTTCTCCAGCACGCGCGGAACGAAAGCGCTCTGGTGCATGTCCCACTCCAATTCAGCATACGCAGCGCCAACCAGTGTTCCCAGATGATGGTTGCTGGTCTCGCCAGGGAACGCAGCCTGGCTATGCGCGACCGCGAATCTTTCCTGCAGTTCATTCCGAATCTGATAGACGGTGAACCCGCGCTGCGTCCCGAACCTCACCTTATGCTGAGTGAGCATCGCCGCGTCAAACCCCTGGGTGAAGGGATTTGATTCCGGGGTCCAAACAGCTGAGATATGCGCTCCATCGAGATAGAAGAACGGGCGGTCTTTGCGATCCGCAAAGTGCGCAATCACCTCACCGGCATTAGCGAGTGGATGGGGGATGAGACTGCCGCCGAAGATAACAAGCGACACACCCTCCGGCGATTCCATCCGGCGCTCAATCGCCTCGATTGTCGCCGGAACATCGAGGAGATAGCGGTTGCCATCCTGCATAACGAGTTCGTCCACCATATACCGCTCGGTAATGGTATCTCTTCCTAAGAAAGGCCCGAGCGTGCCCATCGCCTCGTGGCTGAGATGACCGCCGTTCAGCATGCCTAAACGGAAGACATATCCTAAAGGCCTGATGGCTCCTTTCCCGTCTTTATTTCTCATAGCGTACAGGGTGCGGTACACTCCTTCATTTGCCTGCGTACCCGAAATGAAGCGGACTTCGGCTCCATCTGCCCCCGTGCTCTGTTGGATGCGCTCTGCGACAAAAATTTCAGCTTCTGTAGCGAAATCCGTGTCCTCGTAGAAGCGCCGGTGGTTTCTGATTGCCAATCCGGGCAGTCCGCGCTCTTTCTGGGCGCGGTGCTCATTATATCTTCCGGCCTGATCTAAAGCGCTGGCAAGTGCAACGAGCGGAGAAGTCGATTGCTCAGAGGGGATTGTAGGGAGCGAATGCTTTCTTCGATAGTCATGATTTCCGAGGGCTGCCGTCGTCAGCTCCCTCGCGTTGGCAAACGTCATGTTCTCGCCTCTGGGAAGAGCCGGGGCCTGAAATACGTTCCAGACACCGCCCCATTCGAATCCACCAGAAGCGCGGGCGTGTTCTGTTTCCTTCCCCAAATCTCTATGGGAACGCCTTCCAGGCGCAGAGGGATATCCGTGCGCACATACGCTATTCCCGCAACCCGGTTTCCGGTCGCGCCTGTAGGCAAGCCATCGGAGCCGAACCTGTCGAATTCATGATAGGCCGCCATCACTTGCGTGGTGACCCAGCCAATATGATTTCCTTTAAGGTCAAAAATCTGTCCGTCCTTATCCGCAGGCTTTGCGCGCTGCCACCAGGTGCGCACGCGATCTGTCCCAGGGCCGTCACGGGCGGAGTTGAGCGTCACAAAAGACCGGCCGACATAGGGAAGCGCGCCCTCGCTTCTGCCCGCACAGAAGGCTTCGTATTGTTTTCTGAGATCACCCATTCCGGGCATGTCCTCTTTTCCCGGGGCGGTGGGACTTATCATGGGCCTGAGCTTGTCAACAGCGAAGGCGGGAATCGGCCTTCCATCCGGGCCTCCAAGGAATTCCTGCCCGCCTAAGGGAAGCCCGGCTTCGGCTCGCGTCGAGTCCCGGGCGCCAAGCCCTGCGGGCTTCGCCCCGAATTCCAGAAGCATCTCCCAGAATTCAACCGCATGCTCTCTGGGGATCATGACCTCGTAACCATAAGGCTCTCCCGTATATCCAGTCCGCGACATGATGACTTCCTTTTGACGTGCAGACAGGATGGAAACGTCATTTTTCCTTATTGGCAACGACCCTTCAAGGAATCCCATTTCTAAAATCCTTTGAAGCGCATCCGGAGAGTGCGGCCCCTGCACGGCGATCATGGCGAGCTCATCGCTTACATCTCTCCAAGTTATCCCGCTCGTATGCCCTCTCAGCCACTCTAAGTCAGGTCTAAGATGTCCGGCGTTCACGACAAGAATATACCGGCCTTCGGTGAGCCGGCTGAGATAGGAATCATCGAGCAAGGCACCTTCATCTGTTGGAATCGCTGTGTACTGCGCTCTTCCGTCCTCATCGAGCTTATGCACATTGGCGATAAGGATCCGTTGGAGCTGCTCTCGGATTTGCGCAGGGCTGAGTCCTGTGACTTCTATTCTCCCCATGTGGGAGGTGTTGTATGCAACGACCCTTCCCCGATTGGCCAGATGCTCAAGTTCGATAAAGGTATGATTGGGGTCTTTTGTTGCGTCCTTTCTTGCAAAGAATAAGGGCATCATGAACCCGCCAAAGTCTTTCCGGAAATCAGTGTGTTCAGCTTCCCATGCACTCAATACCGTCTCAAGTGGCAATCGTTTCCCCCCTCAAGTAACAAACCAGAGAGGCATCGTTTCACGCTTGTTAATAAAGGTTTATACGCTCCAGAATATACGTTATTTGCCGAAATGCGCCTTGACTTCCGCGAGCATCACCGGCTTCGCGGCCTTGCCTAACTTATAATAGGTCTTGGTGACGCTCGGGCCCCAGGAGTACTCGCCCTGCTCCTGCTTCACTTCCGCGACCTCGAACTCCCCGGTCTTGAGGCCCTTCCGCAGGTGGTAATAGATGCTCCTGATGGTGACAGGCACGAAGAGCTTGCGGTAGACTCTCGCCACATCATAGCCGTAGCCCTTTTCCATGAAGTAGAGGATCTCCACGATGTTCTGCCTGATCGTCGATTTCGCGGGCCTTCCTCGTGGCATGCCCCTATGCTAGGGGCTCCTTTTTAAAAATGTTTTCAATATGGCTATAATCTATTGATCTCAAGCGCCTTTCTCAGGTTCATCGCACCGCATGCGGGACAGGTGAAGAACGCGCCGAACTTGCCCTGGCGGATGTCGAGGAAGCCGCCGCAGATGCACTTCATAGCATCCAATCTGCGCATCTTATGCTTGAGGCAGACGGGAATCTTCTGCGGGTTCAAAGTTATGGATTGCTCGCCGCAGAAGGGGCACTTGTCTATCTTGCTCTCGCCATAGCGCTTGGGAATGAACATTTCGTAATTTTCAGGAGAGGGGTTTTAATAGGTGCCGATTGGCGGAATCTTTAAATAGTCCGTTTTCCCCTAGAACAGCATGGACATCCGCAAGATCCTCATCATCTTCGTCGTGGGCATCCTCTTCTCCGTGCTCGTGTTCGCGGTCATCGGCGCCGTGTACCCGCAGCCGAAATGGGAGGACTTCTGCAGGCAGGAGCGCTTCGCTCCCCAGAAGGTCGGCGGAGTCCCCACGGAGCCCAAATGCCCGGCGCTGGAAGTGAGCGCCACCGAGCAGAAATCGTGCTCCGAGAGGCATGGTGTCATCGAATATGAGTATGACTCGAACGGCTGCGCGAAATCGTACACCTGTAGCACCTGCCAGTACGAGTTCGAGCAGAAGATGGACACCTATTACCTATACGTCTTCTACATCTCGGCGGCGCTGGCCCTGATCGCGATCTTCCTGGGGCTGTACCTGCCGGCGAGCGCAAACACGCTGAACGAGTGGATCGGCACCGGGTTCATGCTGGGCGGCGCCTTCGCGCTCTTCTTCGGCACCGCGACCTCGTACACGCATCTCGGGAGGTTCGTCAAGCCGGTCGTGCTCATCCTAGAGCTGGCCCTGGTAATCTTCATGGCCTACAAGAAAGTCGGCAACCTGCGCCGAGACAAGAAGAAATAAATAGCGTCTTTGTGTTCTTTTCCTTATGCACCTCCTCGTCCTGTCTCAGGAGAATCTCGCGTTATCCCGGGCTGAAGCGCTTGCGTTATGCGATTCCCGGAAGACCCTTTTGAAAAACCAGTTTCTATTTTTGGACATTTCTTCAAATGACGTGAATAGACTCCGCAATCGGCTCGCCCTGGCCAAAAGCATCCATCGCGTCCTGTTCTCCTGCCCTTTGAAGAAACTGAAAGAAGAAATGGGAGAAGTCCAATGGATGCATGTGATTCGTCAGGATTTCGCTGTCCGGATCCACGGAAAAACTAACTTGACTGAAAGAGAACTCGGGGGAGCCATCTATAAAAAACTCAAGCGGCCGAGGGTGAATCTTGAGAATCCCGCTTCCCTCATCACTGTGTTCATCCTTGGAAAGAGGGCCTTTGTCTGCCTGCGCGTCCATGAACTGCAGGAAGATTTCCAGTCTCGGCGGCCGCATTTGCGGGCGATGAACCATCCAACGTCGATGCATCCGCGGCTTGCGAGGGCGGTTGTCAATTTGACCGGCATCAGGAAGGGAACGCTCCTCGACCCGTTCTGCGGCGCCGGAGGGTTTCTTATTGAAGCGGGACTGATGGGCCTCACTTATCGGGGCCTCGACATCGACCATGTGATGCTCGGCAGGGCGCATGTAAATTTAGGGGAGCACTCGCTTCCTTCCTCTCTCGATGTCGGGGATGCCTTAAAGATACAAACGGCCCTTGATTATGTTGCGACTGACCTGCCCTATAGCCTGAATACTCGGAAATCCGATGTCAAGGCGCTCTTTGAGGGCTTCATGGACGTGCTGGCAAACCATCTCAGGAAGCGCGCTGTTGTCGTCGTGCCGCTCTACAAGATGAAATCCACGCCTGCGTATGAGAAGATGGCACGAAGGAAGGGATTGCGCGTGAAGGAGACGTTCGAACAGTATGTGCATCATATGCTGACGAGAAAAATTTTAGTGCTGGTACATCAATAACTTTCGTTTCTCTATCTGCTCTTCTTCCTCGTGAAGCTCATCTAAAATCTCCTGAGTTGGTCTTTTCATCTTCAATGTCCCGAATACTTCTCGTAAATCTATCATAGCCATTTGATTAACTTTCTTCTATATGAACTTATCGAAAACTTGCGTTCTAATACAAAATCTTGACCCTTCCGCCCTTGATCTTGCACTGGCACATCAGCCTATTATTGTCCTCGACGCCCATATCCTTCTCAGCCTGGGTGCGCTCAGAAAGGTTGTCCATGCCTTCCATGACCTCGACGAGGCAGGTGCCGCACAGGCCGTCCTCGCAGCCGAAGACGACTCCCAGCTCCTTGCATCCTTCTTTGACCTCGGCGCCATCCTCTACCTTGGCGGTGTTGGTGCCGTCTGTCAGTTCTGCCATGGGAATGAGGGTTGAATTTCGGTATATAAGGCTTTTTGCCGGAACTTTTCCGGAAATCCTCACAACCTTTATATAAACGCCCTCCTGACTTTTCGGCATGCGGGATCTCATCAAGCCGGAGTGGATTCGAGTCAAGTATCGGCATGACGCTACTATCGAGGCCATCAAGAAGGACACGAAGGAGAAGGGCCTCGCGACCGTCTGCCAGGAGGCGCTCTGCCCGAACATCTGGGAGTGCTGGAGCTCCGGCACCGCGACCTTCATGCTCATGGGAGACACGTGCACGAGAGGCTGCGCCTTCTGCCACGTCAAGACCGCGCGAGTTCCAGGAAAGCTCGACCCCTTGGAACATGAGAAGCTATTGGAGAGCATCAGGCGGATGAAGCTCACCTATGTTGTACTCACTTCTGTTGACCGGGACGATCTGCCCGATCAGGGGGCTGAGCATCTTGCCCATTGCATCGCGCATCTTAAAAAGAATCTTCCCGAACTGCGCATTGAGATTTTAATTCCGGATTTCAGAGGCGACCTCTCACTCGTGAAAAAAATTGTCGACGCGGGCCCGGATGTCTTGGCGCATAACATTGAAACTATAGAGAGATTAACTCCCAAAGTGAGGGATAGGAGAGCAGGTTATCGCCAGTCATTAGCTGTCCTCAAGGGCATCAAGGAGATGGCGCCGGCGATTCACACGAAATCGGGCATCATGGCCGGGTTCGGGGAAAAAAAGGAGGAAGTGGAGAAGGCGATGGACGATTTGCGGGCTGCTGGCGTATCCTTTCTCACCGTCGGCCAATATCTCAGGCCGTCGAAGGACCAGCTGGCTGTCAGGGAATACGTTGACCCTGAGCTGTTCAGGCACTATGAGCGCGCGGGACTGCTCAAGGGGTTCCACTATGTCGCCTCCGGGCCTTTCGTGAGGTCCTCATATAAAGCAGGAGAGCTGTTCATTGAAGCCCTCCTCAAAAGAGAAGAGCGGGCCAAAAGGCTGAAAAACCCTTCGCCCTTCGCAGAAGCGGTGAACGCATGACAGACGTCGCAATCATTGGTGCCGGGCCAGGCGGATATGTAGCGGCAATCAAGTGCGCGCAGCTCGGCAAGAGAGTGACGCTCATTGACAGGGAAAACGTCGGCGGAGTCTGCCTTCATCACGGCTGCATCCCGACGAAAGCGCTGATTCATGCCGCGGATATCTTCCACGACGCGGGAAAGGCGAAGGATTTCGGCGTGACGTTCTCGAATGTGGCTGTGGACTTCGCCAAAACCCAGGAATGGAAGTCGGCCATTATCAAGAAGCTTGAATCTGGGGTCAGGACATTGTTAAAGGCGGGAAAGGTTGAGATCATCCAGGGCGAGGCCTCGTTTGCGAGCTCAAAGTCCGTTATCGTCAAAACCCCAAGCGGCGAAAGCGCACTAGACTTTGACAAGTGCATCATCGCGACTGGCTCCTCCGAACGGATGCTGCCGGGCGTCGCGGTGGATGGCGAGGCCGTGATGACATCAACACATGCGGTCGAGCTGAAGAGCGTGCCGAAAAGCCTTCTGGTGATCGGCGGCGGCTACATCGGCATAGAATTGTCGCAGATGTTCGCGAAATTCGGCACGCAGATCACGATTGTCGAGGCGCTGCCAAGAATCCTGAGCCTACTCGACCCGGAATTCAGCGCCGTCGTCGAAAAAGAATTGAAGGCGATGGGAGCCGCAATCTACGTGAACTCGAAAGTGCTGAAATCTGAGAAGAGGGGAAGCGGCGTGGCGACAAGCATTCAGCTCGCTGACGGCTCCACCAAAGAGATTTCCACGGAGAAGGCCATCCTCTCCATCGGCAGGGTCCCCCATACAGAATCCTTGCACCTTGAGAAAACGAAGGTCCAGGTTGATAAGGGGTTCATTGTCGTCAATACCCAGCTTCAGACAGCGGATCCCTCCATCTTTGCCCTTGGCGATGTCATCGGCGGCGCGATGCTCGCGCACAAGGCGACGGCGGAAGCGAAAGTCGCCGCAGAAGTGATCGCGGGAAAGAACAGCAGCTTCGGCAACCTCGTGCCCTACGCAATCTTCTCCGACCCTGAAATCGCTGGCGTGGGCCTCACTGAAGAAGAGGCGAAGAAGAAAGGGCTCTCCTACACGGTCAAGAAATTCCGCTCAGCGTCGGAAGGCAAGGCGCAAATCCTGGGGGACAGCAACGCGTTCTTCAAGGCCATCCTCGGGCCGAATAAAGAATTCCTCGGCCTCCACATCTGCGGCGACCGGGCGAGCGACATGATCGGCGAAGCTGTGCTGGCTTTAGAGATGGGTGCGTCCGCGGAGGATCTCGCTTTAATCATTCATCCCCATCCGACGCTGGTGGAGAGTTACGGCGAGCTGGCCGACGTGATTCTCGGAAAGCCGACGCATAGCCTGTAAGCTTAGGGGTTCTAAACCAAAAAGTTAATATACAATAAGTGAATACTACTATTCAAAAAATGAATAACCCAAACTTTAATACAAAAATCGACGCCTTATCTCTTGAGATTCTAGCGTTTATTTCAACATCTCCATTTTTGCCCTTTACTATAGAAAGGATCAAAGAATCAATTTCGAAACAACGGGATACAAATTACGCCACCATTTATCGCAAAATTGAGTCGCTTGTCAATCAAGGAATTTTACAGAAGTCCATGTATGGGATGGCCAGCCAGATTACCTTGAGCTTGGGGAGTGAAAAAACCCTCTCAGTCTTGTCGCTCATTGAGGCCAAAAAACTTGAAAAGTTCTTAAACGGGTTGAAAGGAGTTTTGTTCACGAGCATAAACGAAATTATCAAAGATATCGCACCCCTATCCGAAATCAGATGTGTTGTCCTCTTCGGAAGTTACGCCAAAGGAACACAGACTAAAGCCAGTGATATAGATATCCTTGTTGTGTATGAGCCTCCTTCTTTCTTGGCTCCAGACCTCCTCGCTCTATATACTGAAGAGATTCCCAAGTCCGTTAGAGGTATTCTCAAAAGAAGCGAGTTAAAAGGTGGGCCAAAGATACATCCCTTTATTGTAACGGGCGCGGACCATGCGGATATGATTCTAAACAAAGAGATAAATGTTGCGAAGGAAGCCTTATCGCATCACGTCCTCCTGAAAGGGTTGAGCGAATATTGGAGAGAAATCGCAGGTTGCGGCCATGCTGTCAAAAACTGAACTCATCGAAGCGTATGAGGAATGCCTGAGCGAGTTTTCACTGCGAAAAGAGCCTGGAGAAAAGAAATTCTCGGAAGGGTATCTGGCCAAGACATTGCATAATCTCGAGCTCGCAGGGGTGCTGGATCTCCTCTCCAGAAACGACGAGAAGAAAAGAGCCATTGAAATTCCTCCAGCAAGCCGGTACTTTGACTGGATCATCATTGCCTCGTATTACTCCATGTACCTGGCCGCGACTGCGGCGCTCGCAAAGTTGGGACTAAAATCAAAGACTCATGGCGCGACCCTCATTGCATTGGAATACGGGTACTGCCTCAAGAAAAACCTCTTGGAGCGAAAACATCTCGAAATGAACGAACGCGCAAGCTTTGGGAGGGACGACATCCAGAAGATAGACGAAGCGATGCAGGGAAGGACCAGCGTCCAATACACGGTCTTCGAAAAATACGGCGACGCTGAAGCAAAAAGAATCCTGAGAGACGCTCGGGAGTTTGTACACAAGATGAGTGAGATTCTTCTCTAAATTCTCCTTGGTATGTAATCGTAATATTTTTCTATATAGAAAATAAATAAAATACTCAAAATGCGAAGATTTAAGTATTACTCAGTATTATTTCAACTATGAAAGAACGCATCAGCCTCACCATCGACAAGGACTTGCTCGCGTGGATTGACGAGCGCGTTGAGGACAAGAGCTTCGCGAACCGGAGCCATGGCATCGAGTTCCTCGTCCGGCGCAGGATGGACGCGGGGCATTAGAGCCGGGCCAGCAGCATCGCTACAATCCCGACAATCAGGCCGAGCGCGAAGCAGAGCAGATCCCGGAGCAGCTCATCCTGGTGCTGGCGGAGCCATCCCACTGCGGGCTCCTGGCTCATCCACGTGCCGAGCTCGCGCTTGAAATGCGCCTTGCCGGTGCAGTGCCTCAGCCGTCTCGCCAGGCCGTACTCGCTGTACACTTTCTGGATCCAATTGCTGAAATCCTTGCGTTGCTGATGTCCCTGGAAAACAGCGTCCGGCATAGCTTCCAGCTCGTCGTAGAGCTGGCGGATGCTGTGGACCTGCTTCCCGCCCTCCAGGACAAAGGGCTTGTCCTGGGCGTCCTTGTCTGCGTTGTCAGTTGCCATGGTGGTTCACGATGTTCTTGAGCATCTGCACTCTCGCCTCTGCCTTCTTCCTGCTCGTCTCCCGGGTCTTCGCCAGCGCAAGATCATGCGCGAGTCGCGAATCGCCGATCACCTGCGAGACCCAGTTGTAGAAATCATTCTTCTCGTGATTGTGATGAGAGCTGAACTGCTCATCGCTCATCTCCGCGAAGGCGCGGGCGAGGTCCTCTTCAGTGCAGAGCACCTTCCCGCCGACAAGGAAGAAGGCCTTGTCTTCGGGCGCGGGGGCGAGCAGGCGCGCCGCAGTTTCCCCTTTCAGCTTCTTAGCCATGCTTCGCCTCCAGCCGCAGCCGGACATCGTTGAGGATGTTCATATAGGCGAGATAGCCGTCATATGGCGATTCATACGGATTGAAATATTTGTGAACGTCCCCGTCGGCGAACCATTTTGTGCACATGTAGTAGAAATGGTCTGACGTCTGCAGCTTCCTCCAGTCCTCGAGCAATTGGGCATCCCCGCTCTCCTGCACCGCCTTCTCGATCTCGTAGATCTTCGCCAGCGCGGCGCGCTGCATCTCATTCCCTGTCCACGCGCTCACGTCGCGCTCGATGTCTGCCCAGGAGACAAGATAAGGAATATCGAGTTCGGCCACGGGCTGGAGCTTCGCCGCCTCTGCCGGGGTGACGAAGCTGTTGTCGGGATGCTTCAGGATCTCCCCGGGAAGCCTCCGCATGAAGTCGAAGATTCCCGTGTCGGGCCACTGGTGCTCGCCAAAGGTCTCATAGTCCATGAAGAGGTTGATCACTTCTCCCGAGCCGTTGAAGGCGCCCACCCACTGCGCGAATTTCTCGGCTGTCAGCGGCCACTGCTCCCAGCCCCGGTTGGAGAAGCGGAAGGCGATGTCGTCGGACAGCTTGTAATTCTTCAGCAGCAGCCGCATCTTCTGAGCGCCCTGCGGCTTATAGACGAAGTTCGGGCTCCTCCACTGCAGCACGTGATCGGCGCCCTCGGCGAGGATCGCGGAATATCCCAAATCCTCGACCCATTTCGCCAGCTCGTTGTTGTAGATGAGCTCAGTGTTCCTGAAGACTTTTGGATTGACTCCGAAGATTTTTTTCACCTTCTCGGCATGCAGCCTCACCTGCCTGACAAACTCGTCTTTGGAATAAAGGAAGGACAGGCTGTGATAATACGTCTCTCCTAAAATCTCCACCCTGCCCGTCTTCACGAGATCCTGGAAGCTTTTGAGCGCCTCCGGCGCCTCTTTCTCAAGCTGCTCCAGCAGCACTCCGGAAAACGAGAAGCTCACCTTGAACTCCGGATGCTTCCGCAGGAGCTCCGAGAGCACGGCGTTCATGGGCAGGTAGCATTTGTTCGCCACTTTTTTGAGAATCTCCCTGTTCTTCTGCTCGTGGAAATACGCGCTGTTCTTCCCGATGTCGAAGATAGAATATTCCCGTATTCTGTACGGCTGGTGCGCCTGGAAATAGAAGCACACCTTAACCATGGCACGCCCTCTTATATACTTCGACGCATTTTTTTGCGGGGTTTTGCCAGCTGAATCCCTGCACTTCCTGGTATCCATGCTCCTTTAGGAGATGATGCGCCTCGCGATACCTGAGAACTGAAAGGATCTTGCTGGCCAGCTTCTCCGTGTCCCAGAAATCCACTTTCAAACAATGCCTCAGCACCTCGGACACGCCGCTGGTGCGGGAGACGATTACTGGAGTCTTATTTTTCAGCGCTTCCAAGGGAGTGATGCCAAAGGGCTCTGAGACAGACGGCATAACATATAAATCAGCCATCTGGTACAAGCGGTCGAGATCAGGGCCGGTGACGAAGCCAGGGAACAGCACCTTGTCGCCGATGCCCAAAGCAGCGGCGCGCTCGATCAGCCGGCCTTCCATGTCTCCCGAGCCGGCGATGACGAAGCGGATATCAGGGTCGACCTCCAGGCATCTTCTCGCCGCCTCGAGGAAATAGTCCGGGCCCTTCTGCAGCGTGATGCGCCCCAAAAAAAGCACCATCTTGCCTTTCTTTTCGCCGTAATCGATGAACTCCGGGTCGATCGCGTTGTGCACCACCGCAATTTTATCAGGGGAGACCCCATAATGCGCCACGAGCTTGTCCTTGGTGAACTGCGAGACCGCGATGACGAGATCAGCCGCGTGCATGCCCTGGCGCTCGATGTCGTAAACGGCCTGATTGACGTTATTTCCCCCAGTGCGGTCGAATTCAGTGGCATGGACATGGACGATCAGCGGCTTTCCGGAAGCCTCTTTTGCCGCCATGCCTGCGGGAAAGGTCATCCAGTCATGGCAGTGGATAACGTCAAACTGTTCCTCTTGTGCAATCCCCCTTGCCAGCTCCGCCAGTCTCTGAACTTCATGGAAAAGGTCGTCTCCATAGAGGACTGCGAGCCTTGCTTGACCGCGGGTCCGGTAAAAGGGACGCGACACTGAGAGATATGGTCTGAGACCTGAGCTCAAGCGAACCGTCCTCAACGCCTTGCTAGCCGGGATGAGATGGACATATTGGGCATACGCGTCTTCCGGGCCGTGAGGCATGACAAAGGCGACCTGCACACCCAGGGAAGAAAGTCCCTTAGTGAGGCCATAGCAGGCTGTGCCCAGGCCCCCAGAACTCATAGGCGGAAACTCCCACCCGAACATCAACACCCTCATTTCTGCAACGTCCTCACTTTTGATGTTCCCCTTCCCGGCAGTCTATATAAAGAATTGCCTTTATAAGGGAGAGTTGAATCAAAAAATCGAAAAAAGAAACACATAAATACCAGTTAAGATAAAATAGTGACATAAACGTGCCAAAATGTACAAGCTTGACGAGCAAGAACGGCTCATAGTTCGGGAGCTCATCCGGAACCCTCAAGTGAGCGACAACCAGATCGCGCTCCGGACGAATGTGCCATTGAAGACCGTGAA
>JAGVXW010000059.1 GCA_018303575.1 Candidatus Woesearchaeota archaeon | reverse complement strand
CCATAGAATCTAGAAATCAAACAATTCCTTCTCCATTTTCAGCGCGCTTGGGCTTCCTCCTCCGTGCCAGCTGATCCGGGGCCGCACGCGCATCGGATACATCTTCTCGTTGCTGTCGTCGAACACGATAGCCGCCCCCTGCACTCGCGGAAGGTCGTTGAGCTGTTTGTCCAGGCCTTCGCGCATGTAGCTCTGCATCAGCGTTCCGAGAGCCTGGATGTCGAAATTCGCCGTCACGCGGTGCGCGATCACAACGTCAGATTGGGTCATCACATCTCCATGGATCTTTCCCGGCTGTTGTGTCGCTAAAATCAAACTAATTCCGGGTTGCCTGCCCTCGCGCAAGATCGTCACCAATGGCCGCGTCGCCACCGTCTCCCCCTGGTTGGGAAGGAACTCGTGCGCCTCGTCGAGAATCAGCCACACTAAGGGCTCTTTTTTCTCCTCGAGATCAGGCTGCACGAAATTGACATCCTGCTGGATGCTTTCCCTCTCTTCCTGCTTCCGCGCCAGCATCCGGTCTAAAAATAATCGTTCGCTCACCAAGCCGATGACGAGCGCTTTCACGTTGGAAGCTCCCGGAATCGTCGCGTAGCAGCTCACATCTAGCACGGTTACTTGCCCGCCTTTCACCAAGTCGGAGATAGGCGTTCCTTCCGTGTCAAACAGCCCCCAGCTCTTCGCCGACAGGAACCGGTTGATCACCCCTTCTCTCACCTCGGGCCGGATGTCCTCTTCCTGGCGGATGCGCGCAATGATGCCGTCAATATCGTAGTCTTTCCCTTCTTCTTTCAAATCAGTGATGACGCGCTCAATCACCACCCCCAATTCAGAGGAAAGCGCAATCTCGAAGCTCAGGCACCAATCAGAAGCATCAAGTTCCGTCGGCTTGATGGAAAAGGGGAAATCAGTCGGGATGTCCTGCTCCTTGTACTGCTTGAAGAATCCCTTGGGCGTGTAGACGTGGACATCTAGGCCGCGCGCTTCAAGATCCCATTCCTTGAGCAGTTGATCATCCTTCCGGTTCGGGTATTTCATCGTCCAGTAAATGCCCATCGTGTCGAGCATCACGACAGCGATGTTGTCCTTCACCTCAGGCGGCAAATCAGCCATGCCCTCGGCGATGACCCCCTGGCTGTAGGACTTACCAGAATTATGCGAAATAATGCCATTAGCGATGAAAGAGTGATTTTTTTTGACCCTTAAATCATAAACTCTCTTTATTCCTTTTACTCTTTGGATAGTCTTTATGTTCCGGTAAACCAAGCCTTCATTAAAGTTAGTCAATTTCCCCTTGCCAGTTCTAGCGGGCAATGCGCGGATCGATGCCAGCCGATCACCTCTATCGATGTTAGCCGCGATTTGCCAGCTCAATTTCTTTTTTTTGTAAACGAGGAGCGGGTGTTCTTCTGTTAGCTGCAAGATGCCCCCATCCCGCAACTCGATCTCAACCAGTTCCTCATCCTCAAGGGGATAAGAGATGAGTTTTGCGCCAGATTCCCATTCAAATGATTTTTTACGCGTGTCAAACGAGAGAATCCTGTCCTTTTGGTCGTCAAACGCCCTAATCTTTTTATAGCCGCTATCCGTAAAGACGAGAGTTTCTCCGCTAAGGCAGCCCCGTTTTCCGCAAATTAGCACGACATGGCTCCCTGCCACGTCCATGTAGATGCGGTTCGAAAGAGAAGTCGTCTGCCCCATCTTCACATAATGCTTCCCGAGGAGGATCGTTCCCGCGGTTCCGAGCTTCTTCCGCTCCGCCTCTCCCCTTCCGATGATGAGATCGTACATGTTTTTTACCAATGCCGTGGCGCTGCTGGCCGGGGGTCGCCCCCTAGCCTTTTCGAAAGGCCTACCGAAAGAGGAGCATGGTCATGCCTCCTCTTGCACGTTAACCGGGCGTAATTTCAAACCAAAGGTTTGAAAGTATGTTGGGGTTTGTTCCCCAACATAACCGGTTACGGGGTGGCGTTAGGGCCGGAGGCCCGTCAGCCGCCCAAGATACGCCAAATCCATGGTCACCTTTTCTTAGAAGGGGTGCTCTATATATACATTTACTAACCATTCTGGAGTAGTTATGACAGAAACCTTTATTAATCTCCGGGCCTTTGCGAGGGGCATGGGGAACAAGCAGTCAGCCGTTGTCACCGTCATCATCGCCGTGGCCATTGTGGCCATTCTGGGGTATCTGGTCTCGACGCAAGGCGTAAAGCCAGCAGCCACGGTCAACGGCGTAGCCATCACCCAAAAACAGGTTGACGAGGCCTCGGCCGGAAGTTTTGGCGCATCGCGCGAAGCTGTCCTGGAGCAGCTCATCAACCGCGAGCTCCTGATCCAGGAAGCCAGGGCTCAGGGCTTTGTCCCGACAGACGCTGAAGTGCAGGCGGAGTACAATAAAGCGGTGTTGAGCTTCCCCAGCCAGCAGGCCTTCCAGGAGGCGCTCGACGCCGCCAACCTCACGAAGGAGCAGGTGATGAAGGATCTGAAGGACAGGATGTCGATCACCCGCTATCTCGAGGCCACGATCATGAATGTCACAGCCACCGACGAAGAGCTCCGCGCCTATTATGACGCGCATATCGGGGAGTTCACGGCAGCGCAAGGCCAGATCCATGTCGCCCACATCCTTCTCACAACAGAGGAGGAGGCGGAAGAAGTCTTTGAGAAGCTCAAGAAGGGCGCTGATTACCGGGAGCTCGCCGCCAACTATTCCCTCGATCCCAACGCCGCTGCTACGGGCGGAGATCTAGGCATCATCAGCCGGGGCCAAACAATAAAAGAGTTCGAGGACGCGGCCTTCTCGCTCAAGGTCGGCGAAGCGAGCGAGCCGGTGCAGACGATCTACGGCTCTCACATCATCATCCGCCTCAGGGACACGATCACGTTTGAGGAGGCCAAGCGCACCATCCGGGAGCTGGTCGAGAATGACAAGCGCGAACAGGCATTGGAAGCCCGCCTCGCCGAGCTGAGGGCAAAGGCGACAATAGTATACGCGGTTCCGCCTCCAAATCAATTCGCCCCGACAGGGGATACTGTATGCGAGGAAGGCGGCAAGCCCATCATTCGCATGTATGCATCTTCTTCCTGCCCGACCTGCCCGCAAATGGCAACCTTGCTGCAGACCCTCGGCCAGAATGATTTCGTGATGAAAGTTTGGGAGCTGGACACAGGCGACAATCTCGACACTGTTGAAACGGAATCCAGTCTCACAAAAGAAGAGTTCGCGATTTTGAGGCAGTACAATCCCGGGGGAAAGGTGCCAGCGTATGTTCTGGGGTGCAGGTATGTCCGCCTCGGAAACGCGCGCGACCCATTGAACCTCACCGCAGAGCGCGAGGCCCTGTCCCCTCTGTTGGATGAGCTCGCATGACAGACATCACCAAGCTCAGGAGAGAGCTGCAGTTCATCGAAGATAGCTTGAAGTCCCAGATTCTCACCAAAGAGGAATATCTTGTCGCCAAGAGCAGGATCGAGGAGAAGATCCGGGCGCTCGAGGCCAAGCAGCCCAAGAAGCCCGAACCCAGGCCCAGGCCCCGGCTCTTTGGAGTTGAGCCCTATTACGAGCCGGAGCCGAAAGCTGAAGCCAGGCAATCTCCAGAGTCAAAGCCGGAAACAAAGCCGGAGCTTCCTCCCGAGCGCGCCAAAACTCCCTTGTATTCTTACACAAGGAAATTACCTGAAGGCCAGCCGAGAAAGGTTCCATGGCGCCTCATCTTCGCGGTCATCCTCCTCGCGATCGCCCTCGCCATCTACGCTTTTTTGCCCAAGGGTCAAAGTCCACAGGCACTGCCACTATGTTCAACTGATCTCGACTGCAGCAAGCCGGGCTTCGACGGCACGTGCGTGAATCCTGGCACCGCTTCAGCGAACTGCACCTTCGCTCCAGCCCAGCCAGTATCCGTCACAGTCCTGACAGCCGACTGCCCGGTGTGCGACAGCCGGCGCATGGAAGCCACGCTCCGCCAGATCTATCCCGCGGCGACGTTCGGGCGTGTGCCCTCAGATTCGGAGCAGGGCAGCTTCCTCATCCACACCCACAGCCTCACCGTGCTCCCCGCGTATATCGTCGGAAAGGAAGTGGAGCAGAACCGTAGGTTCAATATCACCCGCTCGATGCTCCTCCCCAGCCAGGGAAGCTATGTCGTGAATCCCCTCTCGTCCGGCGGCTCTTACTTCTTCACGAATGCAGAAGCGCCAAGGCAGGTGGAGCTCTTCATGAACCCGGACGAGGAGCCGTCAAGGAAGGCGCTGGAGAATATCTATGAGGTTTCGCAGGATAGGAATCTCAATCTCATCATCCGCTTCCTCAAGCCGGCAGAGCAGAACCTTATTTGCGTCAAGGAGATTGAGCCGGAAAAATTCGCCCCCTTCCTCGCCTGCCTGGACAGGAGCGACGCCCAAGCATGCTACTCCAATTACAACATCAACCGCCAGGCAGCCGAATCCTGCGACTCCTCCTCCATCCTCGCCCAAGACAGCCAGCGCGCAAAGATGTTCTACATCAATACTGCCCCGGTCTTCGTCTTCAGCAACCAGTTCAAGAAAGGCGGCTCCCTGAGCCCGGAAATCCTGGATGATCTCTTCTGTGACGTGAATGGGTGCTGATATCTATTTGGACGTATTAAATTCAAAAATCCGAACCACATGATTACAGAAACCGGCAAGTGGATAGATACACGGCAAGGAAAGAAGGGTCCTCGTACGGATATTTCTACGAGAAATCTTATTCTTCAGGATATGGGCTCGGGAGATGAGGAATACTATGAGGGTCAAAGACTGGAGCATCTCGCGGGCAGTTTTGAAGAACTGGTTCCTAAAATCCGAGCAAAGGCAGATGGAAATGTAGGCAACGACCCTGACCAGATGGCTCGTGAACTCCAAAAAGTTCTTGTTGAGAAGGGCCCCGCCTTCCGCCATACGCCGGAATTTTTCAGGGCCATCGAACAAGAGCGGATTCGCCAGGAATCCTACCGTGGAGTTGTCGTTACTGGTATTGTTGCCGAAGAAGAGAGGGACATCAGGGACAATCCCTTCCAGTATCTCGGCCTTCCCCCCAATGCCACATTCTCGCAGGTGAGGACGGCGTATATCACACTTTCTAAGCTCTTGCACCCGGATGTCCAGCGGCCTGAAGACCCCAACATGCGCACGGCAATATTTGGGACCCGGGGTAGATTGGTGTCCGGACAGAGCATTGAAGATTTCCTGCAAGAGTTGGAAAAGACTTCCAGGCCAGATATGCTCACGGCATGTGAGCTTACCCGTATGAACGAAGCTCAACGGGCCGAATATGTACAAAAACACGGAGCCTATCAGGCTCTTGAACGCAAGTATGAAAGAGTACGGGAGGAGATGCGCTCGCGTGCTTTGGAACGGATGCAAAAGATCACCCGTGCTTACCGGATAGCCAAAGCGATGCTGTCACATCAAAGCGCGGAGCTTGAGGGGTATGAGTGGGAGCACGCGGAAACCGTTCCTTTCCCCGGGACCGGCTGGGGCGACCACATTACGTTGGAGTATGACCGTCTGAGACTTGAGGGCGATGGTGAGATTCGCCGGGACAAGGGCAGGTTCGCCGACGAACATGAGTCGGTCCACATCGCTTATGATTGGGGCGTGCCCTACTGCTCAGAACCGGACTTCATGATGAGGGCGTATCTCAAAGACCTTTTCGCATGGATGGACGTTGTCCAAGGACGTCAGCTTAGCCCGCTCCTGCTCACTGATATGGTTCGAAGATACCGATTCTCCGACGACCAAACCGAGCAGTTACGGCTGATGCTCATGAATGGCGAATCTCCAGGATTTGTGGCAGAGACTTTGGGGATGTCCACAAGCGGCCACGAGCATTATCCCCTCATGAGATTCGTTGATGATGTGATTTGCGGGCCAACGTTTTATCATCAAACTGCGCCGAGGGATTCACACGAATTTTCTCTAGGTGTTGAGCTGGCACCGAACGGCGGACTCGTTTTCCGGCACCGATCACAGGAGGATCAGATGAATTTCTGGACTGCAGGAGTACCGAAAGTGGCCCAATTCACGCCCCAGGATGTTCTCATGATGGTCAACATCGCATATGGACCACTCCTTGGAAATACTGGCCATTAAAAGAAAAAATAAAAATTCTACAATTCGTTCGCCGTCAGCAGCTCCACTCTCGACTCTTCCGGCTTCACGTGGCTGTCCATGCCGACGAGGAACTTGACTTCTCCGCGCTCGCAGCTCCTGACAAGTTCGCGCTCAATCGTGCCGTCGAACACGACAGCGTGCACTCCCCGGCCAAGGCTCTTCAGGGTCGGCTCCAGCTCTGTCAAAGGCACTTTGCCCAGCACAGCCAGCTTGTCGTCCAGCACTTGAGCGCCTCGCGTCCCCACTAGGCTCTCGAGCATCTCCGAGAACGTCTTCTTCTGCTCCTCGGTCAGCTCCTTCCTTTTCTGCTGCGGAGGAGCCATGCGCTGTTGCTGGAGTGGCGGCCTTCCCTGTTGTGAAGGCATGGGCCTGGGGCTTCCGAAGGGCTTGCGCATGCTGCCGTTCTGGCCCTCCCGGCCGATCTCCATGAGCGCTTGTTCCCCGGAGACGCGGGCGCGCAGTGAGTTGTGGATCTCCTTCTTCGTGATCTCCTCAACTTCCTTGCCGTCAGGCGCCTTGGTGACGAAATCGACCTCAGCGCGGGCCGTCACTTCCTTGACGATGAGATTGCCTCCTCTATCGCCGTCAACAAAGAGCGTCACGGTCTTCTCCTTCGCCAGCGGCACGAGGCTCTCAGGCATGTTGGTGCCGTTCATCGCGATGGCGTTCTTGAAGCCGTGCTTCAATAAATTGATGACATCAGCCCTGCCTTCGACGAGGATGATCTCGTCGCTCTCCTCGATCATGGGCCCTGCAGGAAGGCGCTCAGGCCCCCATTCAGTGATTTCCATGACGCGCACGGAATACGCTACTTCGTCCGCCAGCTCCTGGCTGTCGGGAATCGAAGATTCCATAAGGTTCTTGAGCAGCTGCTTCGCGCGCTCGACAACCTGTTTTCTCTTGCTGATGCGCACATCCTCGATCTTCTCGATGAGCAGGTGCGAGTTGCAGGGCCCAATCCTCTGGATGATCTCCAGCGCCGCCGCGATGATCGCGGTCTCGGCCTTGTCCAGCGAACTCGGGATCAGGATCTTGCCGGAAGTCTTGCCGCCTTTTGTGTCGGTGTTGACCTCGATCCTTCCGATCCTTCCAGAACGCTGCAGTTCTCTTAACTCAAGATCTGCGCCCAGAAGTCCTTCTGTCTGTCCGAAGATGGCTCCGATGACGTCCGGCCTGTCCACCACCCCATCAATGGTGATGTTAGCTTGTACGATGTATTTTGCGGAAACAGGGCTGACTTTTCCCATGGTGTTCACCTTGCTGCAGAAAACTAGGGGAAAAAATGGAGCCCGCCACTAACTCCCAAACTCATGGCTTGCCGCCCTTTAGGCGTCCCTTGCGGGGATGTTAGCGTTGCTCCTTTGAGTACTCTCGTGGCAGGCGATGAACATGATGACTCCCGATAGTTTTCTATAGGTATTGTGTCCAAGAAGTGCCCCGATATATAAAAAGGTTTGGATTTATAATTATTTTCTATATAGAAAATAATCATTCAAAAGGTGTATACCACTCGAAAAGAGTAAGTGATAAATAGAAGAGTCGAAATCCGGCGGATATGGATACGCTGAATCTTGATGCTATTCTAGCCACAACAGAAGATGACACGCAGCACCTAGCCGAAGAGTTGCGTACCCCCGAGCAGGTTGAGATAAAGCAGGATGCGTTCGATCTTGATGGCATTTCTGTCGATTTTGTCGCTGCCGTAAACAACACCCGGCTTGGGATGTACAACCCATATGGACAATCCCTTGGCGGCTGCCGCGTAATGGGCTATGAATGGATTCCTCAAGAAGCCCGCGGGGAGTATGCCGAGCGCGACGCGAAACTCCTCGCTCGGGCAATGACCAATAAGTGGGCCGCGCTCGTGATGATGGGCGCCATTATGGCCCAAGAAGGTAAGCTCAGCCCCGAGGAATACCGCTCGTTCTTCATGGGCGGAGGAAAGAGCGTCATTTTCGTGCCAGGATTCACGAACGAGCGCAAATGGCCTTCAGGAATCGACCCTTCGCAGATTCCGGAGCTCTTTAGGGAATACGGAAGATTCGTGGACAAGCTTCGGGGGAGTTATATCACGGCGCCAGACTCCAACACAAAAGCAGAAGATATGGATTTCATCCGGGAAACAACTTGCTACGTTGCCTGCTATACAATCGACCGCCCGGACGGTATCCGCCCGACCGGCGATCCGAGCATAGTCACAGCAGCCGGCGTCTATCACGGCATGGTCGCTCTAGTGGACCGCCATCTCGGGCAAAGCCTTGACGATCTTATAATCGGAATCCATGGCGCGGGAAAGGTAGGCCGCAATCTCATTCGAATGATCAGGCAAAACCATACGAACGCTGTGCTCCTCATCTCCGAAGCTGACACCAAGGAAGGTCTGAAGCTTACCGGAGAATATGGCGGAGTCTTTGTCCCTCCGGAAAAAATGTTCAGCACGCCGATGGATATCTATTCGCCAAACTTGAATGTTTCAGAGGTGCTGAACGAAGAGTCAGTGGCCCAGCTCCTCCAGCGGGGCCGGCTCAGCCTCATTGTGGGCGGCTCGAACGTCCAGCTTGCGACCGGCCAGAATGGAGAGGTGATTGAGGCCAATGCCAGGATGCTCCACGACGCCGATGTTTTCCTCATGCCAGATTTTGTGGTCAATCTCGGCGGCATCCTCGACCTGACGCGCGGCTTCCCAGGAAGGGAAGCGACCAGCCGGCCGGAGGATTCCCTGCGCCTCGTCAGGGGAGTGCATGGCCTCTCCAAAATGGTCTACGATAGAGTAAGAGAAACGGGGATACTGCCCTATCAAATGGCGGAGTACATGAGCGCTCAAGTTATTGCGGCGCACTCGAATAATTAGCCTAGAACTCCCGTCTTCTTTCCCGCCTTCACTGCTACAGAAATGAACTCCTCGATATCCTTCTCAGTATGTGCCGCAGAAATCTGCACCCGGATCTCATCCTTCCCCGGAGGCACAATCGGATACGATAGATTGGTGACGATGAATCCTTCTTCAAACAGCGCTTTAGCGAAGTTCCTGCATTTCACGCTCTCGCCGATTAATATCGGCTGCACCGCGTGAAGTGAATCAGCGGCGAACGTGAAGCCAGCTTCCTTCATTTTCTTCTTGAAGGCAGCGATGTTTGCGTGGAGGTTCTCTATAAGCCTCCTCCCTTCTTGGCTTTCAACTAAGTGTACTGAAGCCAACCCCGCTCCCGCAGTCCCTGGAGAAACAGGATTCGAATAAATATACGTCGGAGCCGCCTCCCGGAGATAATCAATCATCAGTTTGTCTCCCACAACATATCCTCCATCAGCGCCAAGGCCTTTTCCCAGCGTTCCTATCAACAAGTCGCATTTAGCGTGGCAGAATTCCTCAACGCCCCTTCCTGTCTTCCCGAAGGCGCCAATGCCGTGGCTGTCGTCAACGATCGTCACGACCCCTTCCTCGAAGTCCTTCTCGAAGCTTTTCGCGATCTCCTGGAATTTCTTCAGATCTTGGTATTCTCCAAGCATGGAGAAGATGCCGTCGGTCACCGCCACAGCACGCTTGAACTTTCCCTTGTTCTCGCTCAGGATTCTTCTAAAATCCTCCAGATCCAAATGTTTGAACACCATCCTGTTGTCTTTAGGAAGATTGGCCACGCGGATCCCGTCGATGATGCAGCGGTGGTTCAGCTCGTCGGAAACAACGAGCGTCTGGTCGCTCACCTTCGTGTCCTTCGCCTGGCCCTTGATGAAGCACTGGATGACCGCAAGGCTTGTCGCGAAAGCCGAGGAGAAGATCATGCCCGCTTCGCGTCCATGGAATTTCGCGAGCGCCTGCTCCAAATCGTAGTGCACCTTCAGCGTCCCGGAGATGAACCGCACAGCGCCCGGCCCTGAGCCAAAGGCCTTCGACGCCTCTTCCTCTCCTTTTCTTAATGCTTCATGGAATCGCAGCCCAAGATAATCATTGGAGTTGAAGATGGAGAACTTCTTTCCTTTGATGAGCGCTTGAGGGGCATGGCCAGTTTCGTGGGAAAATCCTTCGAACACCAGCTCCTCGCGCTTGGTGGTCCCGGCGGAGTCAATCCGCGCCAGCTCTGCCTTTAATGTCTCGTGGAAACTCATCGCATCCCCAGCTTCTTCTTGAGTTCTTTGATCATCACAGCCGTCATCTCCGGCACCCCGTACGTGTGCTTCCATCCCCAGTCTTTCCGGGCCTGGCTGTCGTCGATGCTTTGCGGCCAGGAGTCCGCGATCTTCTGCCGTTCGTCTGGCTTGTAGGAGATCTTGAACGAAGGCACGTGCTTCTTCACCTCGGCCGCCAGCTCAGCCGCAGAGAAACTAATAGCTGTCAGATTATAGCTGGTCCGCACACTGAGCCTCTCGGCCGGAGCATCCATCAGCTCGATCGTTCCGCGGATCGCGTCGTCCATATACATCATGGGCAGCCGCGTGTCAGGCCTCAGATAGCAGGAGTAGCTTCCCTTCTGGAGCGCGTCATAGAAGATGCCCACAGCATAATCAGTTGTGCCTCCGCCGGGCAGCGCCTTGTGGCTGATGAGGCCGGGATAGCGCACGCTGCGCACGTCCAGGCCGTATTTGAGATGGTAATATTGGCAGAGCAGCTCTCCAGTCACCTTAGTTACGCCGTACATCGTCGTGGGCTTGAGCACCGTGTGTTGCGGAGTGCCGACGCGGGGCGTGGTCGGCCCGAACGCCGCAATCGAGCTGGGCCAGAACACGCGCTTCAGCTTGTGCTTCACCGCGAGGTCGAGGACAATCTTCAGGCTCTTGACGTTGAGCCGCCAGGCATTGTCCGGGTTCTTCTCCCCGCTCGCAGACAGCAATGACGCGAGATGGTAGACGGTGTCCACGTCGTGGCGCCTGATGAGCCTCTCCATCCCCTCCTTGTCTGTCGCGTCGCAGATCTCGTAGGGCTCCATCTCCCCCGGCGGGTGCGGCTCCCGGATGTCGCTCGCTATGACTCCTTCTCTTCCGTATTTTGAGCGCAGTGCCGGCACAAGCTCGGAGCCGATCTGCCCAAAAGCCCCAATCACGAGCGTCTTTGCCATTTGGGCACGCAAAGAAGGCCAATTTTTAAAGATATTGGCGGCTTAAACGTGCAGATCCGGATGGTGAGCAACAAGGCGTGCCTTTCCGTGCGTGCGCTGAGGGCTGTTAGCGAAGACTAACCTACGAACGGAGTGAGTATGCTGCCCGAAGAGGGCATTTTGCGTGGCAAAATGACCGTCGCACGCATGAATACAAATGTAATCAGCTTGGACATACATGTTTGGGAAAACCCTAAAGAGACCCCCGGAGGGGCCCCCTTAGGGAAAAAGAGGTGGCTATCGAAGGGAGGCGCTTCTATATAAACTTTGTGCTGTGACACCATTCTAGAGTGGTTTCCAAGAGTCTTCATTCTTGTGTGAAGGCGCAAAGGCGAAGTGTCAGAAATCTCTGATTTCTGAGCATGCTCAGAGTTCAAGAAACTCTGACATGTCTGAGCCTTTGCGTTTCCCTCCCCCTATACTTTTATAATACCCTTAAACTTACGCAAGCTATGACCCAGGACAAGTTCAAGACCATGCACAATGTCTTCGATAATTTCACCAATCTCACAGTGTTCAAGCTCATCTCGCAGGGCCACTTCGACGGCCTGGAAAGCCCGGTCAGCATCGGCAAGGAGGCCAACATCTTCACCGCGAAGAAGGGTGAAGGAAGAGTCATCGCGAAGATCTACCGCCTCGAGGCCTGCGACTTCAACCGCATGTACGACTACATCAGGGAGGACCCGCGCTACGCCGATCTCAAGGGCAAGAAGCGCAAGATCATCTTCGCCTGGGTGCAGAGAGAATTCCGCAACCTGATGAAGGCGCGGGAAGCCGGAGTGCGCGTCCCCACGCCCATCGCGTTCGCAAACAACGTCCTCGTGCTCGAGATGATCGGCCAGGAGGAGCCTGCGCCCAAGCTGAAGGACGCGGTCCCGAAAGACAAGAACGCTTTCCTCGACGCCATCCTCGAGAACATGGCCCGGCTCCACAAGGCCGGCTTCGTCCACGCAGATTTGTCGCCATTCAACATCCTCAATGACCGGGAGCGCCCGGTCTTCATCGACTTCTCCCAGTGCTCCCCGCTCGAAACCTCAAGGAGCCAGGAATTCATCGACCGCGATGTCAGGAACATCCACAATTTCTTCAAGAAGCACGGCCTCGCTGTGGATATCGATGAGATGAAGAAGAAAGTTACATCTCCATGAATTCCTATTTTTACAAAGCAAAGGCCAAAACTAAAGATATAAAAATGCCGTGGGGTTTGCCGGATTCATGGAGAGTCTCAGGACAGAGCTGAAGATCCCGAGGGAGCGCATCGCCGTGCTCATCGGCAAGGAGGGCGCGATCAAGCGCGAGATAGAGGAATCCACGAAGACCAGGCTGGACATCGACTCGAAGGAGGGCGATGTGTTCATCTCCGGCCCCGACGGCCTCGGCATCTATACCGCGAAGGAGATCGTCACCGCCATCGGAAGGGGCTTCAATCCGGAAATCGCCATGCTCCTCCTAAAAGTTGATTATTCTTTCGAAAATCTCAATCTCCAGGAATACATGGGCAAGTCCAAGGAAGGTATGCTCCGCGTCAAGGGCAGGGTGATCGGCTCGGAAGGCAAGACAAGGAAGCACATCGAGGAGATGACCGAAACCTCCATCTCGGTCTTTGGAAAAACAATCTCGATCATCGGCGAGACCCAGAACGTCATCGTCGCCAGGCGCGCTGTCGAGATGCTCATCGCCGGCTCGACGCACAGTTCCGTGTACAAGTGGCTCGAGCGCAAGAGGAGGGAATTGAAGCGAAGGGAGATGACGGAGAGATGGCAGAGCTGAAGACCAAGGCGCACGAGATGGCCGCGAAGCAGCGCGAGATCGGCGTAGCGGAATTCTTCGCCCGCAACCGCCATCTGCTCGGCTTCGACAACAAGCGCAAGGCGCTCATGACTGCCGTCAAAGAAGCCGTGGACAACAGCCTGGACGCGTGCGAGGAGGCCGATATCCTGCCGGAAGTCATCGTCGATATCGTCGACCTTCAGAATGACCGGTTTCGTGTTATCATCGAAGATAACGGCCCCGGCATCGTGAAAAAGCAGATCCCGAATATCTTCGCGAAGTTGCTTTATGGCAGCAAATTTTTTAACTACGCGCAGAGTCGCGGACAACAGGGACTGGGCATATCCGCCGCGGTCATGTACGGCCAATTGACGACGGGAAAAGCGGCGAAGATCATCTCCAAGATCCACCCCAATGAGCCGGCACATTATTATGAGCTCCATATCGATACCCAGCAGAACCGCCCCGAAATCCTGAAGGAAGAGACAAGGGAATGGAAGAAGGACCATGGCACTCGCGTCGAGATCGAACTTGATGGCAATTATGCGCAAGGCAATCAGAGTGTAGATGAATATCTCAAGGAAACAGCCATCGTCAACCCGCACGTAACGATCATCTACACGAATCCGAAGGCGGAGCAGTTTGTCTTCGCGAGAGCGTCGGAAGAGAAGCCCAAGAAGCCCGTCGAGATCAAGCCGCATCCCTATGGAGTCGAGCTCGGCGTGATGCAAACTATGCTCAAGCAGACGGACGCGAGAACGTTGAACAGCTTCCTCATCAACTCGTTCGAGCGCATCGGCGCCAACACTGCGAAGCAGATCTGCGAGAATGCTGCCCTTTTGCCGGAAACAAAGCCGGACGACATGAGCCGCGAGATGGTCGAGAAACTCGTTGACGGCATCAAGAAGACAAAGATCATGGCTCCGCCGACAGACTGCATTTCTCCGCTAGGCACGGAACTGTTGGAGAAAGGCCTGAGAAAAGAGATTAACGCTGAATTCTACGCAGCTGCAACGCGCTCCCCTGAAGTCTATCGCGGCAACCCCTTCATCATCGAGGTCGGCGTCGCGTATGGAGGCCAGCAGCCCGCCGAAGAGCCCATCCGCCTGATGCGCTATGCGAATCGTGTCCCGTTGTTATACCAGCAAGGCGCCTGCGTCGTAACAAAAGCCGTCACCAATGCGAATTGGAAGCCCTATGGCCTCCAGCAGAGCAAGGGCGGCCTGCCGATCGGTCCCGCCACGCTCGTCGTCAGCATCGCTTCCGTCTGGGTGCCGTTCACGTCGGAAAGCAAGGAGGCCGTTGCCCATTATCCAGAAATCCTAAAGGAAGTCACGCTCGCTTTGCAGGAGATCGGCCGGAAATTAGGTGCCTACATCGGCAAGAAGCACCGCATTCTCGCGGAAGGAAAGAAGCGCGACTATATCCAGCGCTACATCCCCCATGTCGCCGAGGCGCTCAAGGAGCTGATCGGCATCAAGGATACGAAGAAGGTGGAGGATCTTCTTTACGAAATCCTCGAGCACACGAGAGGCGAATTGGAAGAGATCGGCATAGACAACCCGGAATACGATGAGGAGCTTGCGAAGATCGGCAAGGATGAGGAGGAGAAGGATGAGTAAGGCAAAAGAGAAGCCGGTCGTGGAGAAGATCGAGGATGTCGCGACTGATGTCTACCAGACAATCCTGAAGAAGAAGCAGCCCAAGCTCAAGATGCCGCTCCGCGCCCTCACCAACGTCAAGTACGACCCGAAGGAGGGCTATTTCGAGCTCATCGACAAGACCAAGACGCGCACGCTCACTGCCTCCTCTGTCAAGACCTTCGCCCAGACGCTCAGGATGATGGCGCTCTCCAAGGAGCTTGTCGGAACTGATGACATCGCCACGAAAAGGGAAGCGTACTATGTGAGCAAGAACTGGGGCGACGCGCGCTTCTCCAGCCAGCCGGAATCCGACGCTGTCATGGATGATGTGGAAGCCATGATGCTCGTGAACAGGGAGCAGATCGGCTTCATCCCAGAAGAGAAAGGCGGAGAGATTGCCGGCCAGCTCATTGTCATCGACAAGGATTCCGATACGGGGAAGGAATTGCGCATCGACTGCACGAAGTTCGGCTCCGGATCATATTCCATCCCCAGTTCTGTTGAGGACTTGAAGTTCGAGACCAAAGCGAAGTTCATCCTCGCGATTGAGACTGCAGGTATGTTCCAGCGCCTGGTGAAGCACAACTATTGGAAGAAGGCGAACTGCGTCCTGATCTCATTGGGAGGAGTCCCCACAAGAGCGTGCCGAAGATTTATCCGACGGCTCAGCGATGAAATCAAGATTCCCGTCTATGTGTTCTGCGACAATGATCCCTACGGCCACATGAACATCTACCGCACACTCAAGGTGGGATCGGGAAATTCTGCCCATATCAATGAATTCTTCTGCGTCCCGCAGGCACACTACCTCGGTGTCACTCCTCAGGATGTGATAGACTATAAGCTACCCACCCACCCACTCAAGGACATTGATATTAAGCGAGCGAAAGACGCTCTAAAAAACGATCCATTTGTGATCCACCACAAGGAGTGGCAGAAGGCCATCAGCCAGATGATCCAGATGAAGGTGAGGGCAGAGCAGCAGGCGCTCGCGAAGTGGGGGCTCAACTTCGTGATTGAGAAGTACCTCCCGGAAAAGCTCCAGCACCCCGAAAGGTTCCTGCCGTAAATTCTGGTATTGTACCATCTAAGATACTTTAATTCTATAATGCAGCAGGTTTCCCCACGTCCAGATTTTTGCTGAGATGCCTTCGATTTTTGCTGGCGTCAGGT
>JAGVXW010000082.1 GCA_018303575.1 Candidatus Woesearchaeota archaeon | reverse complement strand
AGCGTCCTCGATGATCGCCACTTTATCTCCACAAATCTCAGAAATCGCCTTCATGTCGCAGCTCTGCCCGTAGAGATGCACGGGAATCACCGCTTTTGTTTTCGGCGTAATCGCCTTCTTCAGCAGCTCGGGATCCATGAGAAAGCTGCCTTCCTCGACGTCGACGAACTTCACTGCCGCCCCGCACTCATTGACGACTTCGCTTGTCGCGATGAACGTGTTCGGAACCGTGATCACCTCATCTCCCTCGCGGATGTCCAGGGCTTTAAGCACGGTGTACAATGCTGATGTCCCAGAACTTGTACCTACTGCATACGGCTTGCCGCAGAATTTCGCGAAATTTCTTTCAAAATCAGCAAGCGGCGCTCCGCCAATAAATTGATTTGTATCCAGAATATGCTGGATGGCAGCGTCAATCTCCTTCTTGATGGAGCGGTATTGCGCCTGCAGGTCAACTAGGGGGATCTTATCCATATTCCTTAATCTCCGAAATCTTCTTGATGACCCGCGCCGGAGTGCCAACAGCAACAGTATCCGGGGGAACGTCCTTGACAACGACGCTTCCTGCCCCAACTAAAGCATTTTTTCCAATAACGACCCCGGGAAGAATTGTCGCATTCGCGCCGATCTTCGCGTTCTCCTCCACAACAACCCCTTTCAGGTTCTTCTTGGCATCTTTAGATTTGGGATAGAGAGCGTTTGTTAAGACAGCGTTGGGCCCGATCCAGCACCCGTCCTTCAGGACGCTGAACTCCGGGACGAAAGCTTGTGAGTGGATCCGCACCCCATTGCCGATCTTCACATGATGCTCGACAACGCTGTGCGATCCGATGCTGACATCATCGCCAATCACATTCTCTTCCCTGATGAGAGCGCCATGCCCGGTTTGAAAGTTTCTGCCAATCACATTCCCGGCATAGATGACAGTATGCGACCGGATGTGCGCATGATCGCCAACGACAGTTTCCTTCAGCTTGCCAGACTTCGGCTGCACATCGGCAGAAACCCCCTCTTCCACAACGCAGTTTTTTCCGAGCTTCATACCAGCATCTCCTTGTGCTCCTTGCTGGATTTCCAGGCAAGCTCGCAGATCCTCGTCGTAAACAGCTCCTCACTCCCCTCGAAGATGCCATTCCCGCCCTTCTTGACTGCTTTCAAAAATGCGGACAGTTCGGCCTGCAGCGGCTCGTTCTTGTTCACTTCGAGGTTGATTTCCGGCTCAATCGTCGTCTTGCTCAGCCCGACGTCAATCGGATACTTGATGACAATCTGCTCGAAAAGATCGGCATAGATTTTCGCCCTGCTGCCGACAATCCAGAAGTCCCTTTTTTTCAGAGGGTGCAGCCAGCTCATTTCCAGCGCAGCGAAATACCTCCCGTAATCAAGCAAGATTAGGGCGGCGTCCTCGCGCTCCTTTGACAGGGAATGCGTGGACTGGCAGTAGACTTTCTTCGGCCTGTCTGTCAAAATAAAATTGAGAATGTCTACGAGATGAACCCCAAAGTTGAAAATCACTCCGGAATCCTTTCTTGGCGGCTTATTCGAATGGATATAGCGCCCGGTGATGTACTGTATCTCGCCCAGGCCCTTCAGCTCCTCCTTCACCTTCTTGACAGCCGCGTTAAACCTAAAAAGATAACCGACAGCCAGGACAAGCTTCTTCTTCTTCGCCAGATCTATGAGTTCCTTCGCAGAAGCGGCGTCATTCGTGATCGGCTTCTCAACAAGGACATGCACGCCCGCGTTCAAGCAATCTTTCACAACCTGGTAATGCAAATCCGTAGGGACAACGACAGAGACAGCGTCCACCTTCTTCAGCATCTCCCGGTAATCGGTGAAGAACGCAATCTGATACTGCTCCGCCAGCTTCTTCCGCTCTGGGTTGATGTCCGCCAGCCCGACAAGTTCGCAGTCTAGTTCAGAGTAGATCCGAAGATGATTCCTTCCCCAGTCCCCCGACCCGATGACGCCGACTTTCATGGCTGTCTCAAACGCCGGGAGATTTATAAAGGTTTATGTGAAAGCGAGGCAGAATTTTACGCAATTATTAAATACCCTTCTCCAAAAAGAAAGCCAAGATGTTCGATCATCACGAAAGAAGGTATTTGAAAGCAGCCTATGTGGCTTGCAGTAATGTTTGGATGCCTGGTTCTCGATACGATTATGACAGAGTTCCCGAAAGCAGGGAAGTGGCTGAGGCAAAGCGAGTCTTCGTTGAAGTCTTCATGTTCAACTATGAACATTGGGCACGATCAAAGGATGCCCGAGATAGAAGCGCCGGAACGGTACTTGGATTTGCAGAATACCAATTAGCCCAATCGCTCCCTCATTTAGACCCGAGACATACAAGAATCGATGAGGCGAGAAGGTTAGCGGAAGTTCTTGGTAAATATTTTGGACTAATGGAAAACGGCATTTTTCATTGCCCCTTAGGTGAAAGGTTTGACACCCGAACTGACACATACAAAAGAGCGATAGAAACCTTCCTTACAAGACATGCCCAGTTTACGAACGTCATAATTGGAAGTGTGGATTTTGTCCCCATCATCAAAGTGCTCGAGGAGCGTCTTGTCGTGGGGATACGAGAGAGTGTGGGTCCGGCCCGGGAGCAGATTACAAGAATGGGACAGAAACCGCACCAAGAGTTTATCAGAGACCTTATTCACGAGTTCTACTTCACCCAAGGTCACTTCAAGCATCATGGGCGGGGCGGCGCCGAGCATCTCTACTTACGGAGCAGGCCGGGATATGCTCGTTGAATGATGGGAAGAATTAGATATGGAGATTTTTCTATAAATTTATTTTCCGGAACCGGGAAGACATCCAACAAATTTAAATAGGTTGGACTGATTGGATAGCGCTATGGTCAAATATACATTACGCCACATGGAGGAATTGAACGCCACTCTTAAAAGAGCCATTAAAAAAATGCAGGGAGGATGGGTAAGCAAACCAAAACCCGATACATGGCAAGAGATAAAGGTGGGTTTTGCGCCGCAAGATTGAGGGAATATAGCCGCCAGGATAATCTGAGTCTGTTGACCTTGCATCAAATCCAAAATGCCATGGATATGCTCATCTATGGGGAAGTCAAGGATTTCACTGACCAAGAGATTACCGATGCCGTGAGGAATGTGGGCAACCCCAAGTGGAATCCCCGGGACATTGAATAGGAGAATCCTTCCAACCGCCCTCGTATTTGGAATATATTAGACATGCTCCTTGAACCATTCAATCGTCTTCTTCAGCCCTTCATCAACCGGAGTTGTCGGCTTCCACCCTAATTTCTGTTTCGCGAGCGTAATGTCCGGCCTCCGCTTGATGGGGTCGTCCTCTGGAAGCGGCTTGTAAACGATCTTGGAAGAAGAGCTGGAAAGCTTGATGATCTTTTGAGCGAGTTCGAGCACCGTGTATTCATCCTGGTTCCCTAAATTGACAGGCCCGATGTAATCTTGGTGCATCATCTTCACAATGCCGTCAATCAAATCAGAAACGTAGCAAAAGCTTCTTGTTTGCGAGCCATCTCCATAGACAGTGATCGGCTCGTTCTTCAGCGCCTGCACGATAAAATTAGAAACAACCCTGCCGTCGTTCAGCGCCATCCTCGGCCCGTAGGTGTTGAAGATGCGCACGACGCGGATATCCACTTTATTTTGCCTATGATAATCAAACATCAAGGTTTCTGCGCATCGTTTTCCCTCATCGTAGCAGGAACGAACAGAGATCGTACTGACATTGCCTCTATACGTTTCCTTCTGCGGATGCTCCAAAGGATCGCCGTAAACTTCCGACGTGCTCGCCTGCAGGATGCGCGCCTTGTGCTTCTTCGCCAGGCCGAGCATGTTCATCGTCCCAAGCACATTCGCCTTGACCGTGCGGATCGCGTTGAACTGGTAGTGCACCGGAGACGCGGGGCAGGCCAGATTGTAGATGAAATCGATCTTCTCGTCGATTTCCAAAGGAGTGATGATGTCATGCTTGATAAACTTAAAATGGGGATGCTTCATCAAGTGTTCCACGTTCTTCGCCGAGCCAGTGAACAAGTTGTCGACGCAGATCACCTTATGATCTTTGATTAAAACATCGCAGAGATGGCTTCCGAGAAACCCTGCCCCGCCCGTAACCAGTGCGGTTTTCATGCGAACGCCCTCCTCGCCCCCTCAAGCTGCTCGATAGACCCGATGTCATACCACATCTCTGTTGTCACCCAGCCATAAACTGGCTCTCGCGTGTGCAGCCAGTGCAAAAGGTCTCCCGCTTTATCATGCTTGCCCTCCAAAGCAAGGAAGGTTTTAAGCTTTGCCAGAGTCTCCCGGGGATAGAGATACACTCCAGTACTGCTCAAGGTGGATAGAGGATGAGCCGGCTTCTCCTGGAAATCGATTATCTTCCCATGTGCGTCCAGTTTCACCACGCCATAGAGCTTCGCCAGTTCAAGATCCTTGACGTCATGCAGAGCGACGACAGCCGCCTTTCTTTGTTTATGCATGTCAACCATCTCAGCCAAAGAGAAGGCGAAGAGATTGTCGCTGGCGATGACAAAGCAGTCCTCTTTGATATGCGCTGTATCCAAAGCGAACTGCAGATCGCCGAGAGAGCCGAGGCGATCGTCATTGGAATTTGTTCCGTCGTCAAGCACCGAGATTTTCCAGGGCTTGTCTTGCTTCCATTCCTCAAACTGCGCGAAGAATTTGTGGTTTGTAACCAGGATGGCCTCATCTACTTCAGGCACAGCAAAAACCTTCTCGAGGATATGCTCCAAGATCGCCTTCCCGCCAATTTCCAGCAGGCATTTGGGCGTGTGCTCAGTCAGGGGATACAGCCGCGTCGCGTAGCCGGCGCACAGGAGGACGGCCTTCATCGCCCCACCCCGATGCAGGAGAACCCCGCCTCGCGCATCTCGGAAGGCTCATACACGTTCCTGCCATCAATAATGTTAGGATGCTTCATAAGCTTCTTCATTTTTTCCTTGTCGAGATCCCTAAAAGTATTCCATTCTGTGACAATCACCAGGCAATCGGCATCTTGGAGTGCTTCATACGGATCCTGAGCATAGGCAATCCTAGGAAGCATCTTTTTTGCCACTTCTTCTGCTTCAGGATCATAGGCCACAACCTGCGCTCCTTCCTTGAGGAGCTGGTCGATAACAACAAGCGAGGGCGCCTCGCGCATATCGTCTGTTTTCGGCTTGAACGCCAGGCCCCAGACAGCCACCTTCTTGCCTTTCAGTTCAGGAACGAGCTTCTTGATTTTCGGCAGCAGGCTCTTCTTCTGCTCCTCGTTCACGCGCTCCACAGCTTCCAGGATGCTGCCGTTCACCTGGTGCTCCTGCATGGTCTGATAGAGCGCCTTCACGTCTTTAGGGAAGCAGCTTCCGCCGTATCCCACTCCGGCCTGCAGAAAGCGAGGCCCGATGCGGTTGTCCAGCCCCATGCCCTTGGCCACCATCTTGACATCGGCTCCAAGCTTCTCGCAGAGCTGAGCGATCTCGTTCATGAAAGAGATGCGCGTCGCCAGCATTGCGTTGCTCGCGTACTTGATCATCTCCGCGCTCCTGACATCGCAGAACAGCATCGGCCTGTCGGTCCGGGCGATGCCTTTGTACAAATCTTCCATGATTTTCCTGGCTTTCTCCGAAGAGCATCCGATGACAATCCTATCTGGAATCAGGAAATCATTGATCGCCTCACCCTCCCTGAGAAATTCGGGATTCGAAACAACGTCGAACGCTGTCTGCTTTTTTTGGTTCTCCTTGATGATCTGCGCGACAACATCCGCAGTTCCGACAGGCACCGTGCTCTTGTCGATGACAACTTTATAGCCGTTCATGTGCTGGCCGATCGTTTTCGCGACAGCCTTCACCGCAGACAGGTCCGCCTCGTGGTTCTTTCCCGGCGGCGTGCCAACGGCAATAAAAATAGCGACGCTCTTCTCAATCGCCGGTTTCATGTCGGTAGTGAATGCGATCTTGCTCTTGTTGCGCCTGAGCATCTCCTCCAGCCCTGGCTCATAGAGAGGCACCTTCCCTGAATTCAAGAGATTGATCTTCTTCTGGTCAATGTCTACGCAGACAACATCGTTGCCCATTTCCGCGAGGCACGCTCCGGCCACAAGGCCGACGTAGCCAACGCCCACAACAGTGATTTTCATAAGAAAGAGGTCGGTATCCAATGATTTAAATATCTTACCCTTATCCTACCTTATCCGATACTTTTATATAGG
>JAGVXW010000058.1 GCA_018303575.1 Candidatus Woesearchaeota archaeon | reverse complement strand
AACAAAATGGTCCTCTCTCGGTGTTCCACCTAAGCCAAGTAGCGGAAATAAACTCACAATTTACAGCACATGTGTTCCAATCTCTACAACTGAAAGCACTATTTCATGAAATAGGAGTAACCTGAGTTTTGATACTTGGCTTAATGTTCCGAAATCGTTTTGTTGCACTCAACAAAACGTTAGAACCTTAACCCTTCTTCCCAATCCTTTTCTTCTCCTGCAGGCTTAAGAAATTCGCTTCTGAAACCAGCGATTTTCCCGTCTTCTGCTCCAGCTCCTTTCTGGTGTTGCCGGCAATCTTGCCGCCTTCCTGGGCGGATTCCTCGCACTCGTCAAGCCCTTCCAAGTCTTTCGCTATCGTGATGTCGGTGGTCGCCTTCTCGCCGATCATGTTGAGGATGAGTTCCCAATCTGTCATGTGGTCCCGAAGGTTCTGATTTTTCTTCTGGAGCCCTTTGAACTGCTTATATTCTTGGACTGTCTTCCCGAACGTCGCCTTGCTGATCTCGTTTGTCAGGATTCCAAAATCGCGTTCATCGTTTACCCCTCTATTTTTCCATTCGTCGGTCAGTTCCTGCCGGATGGCGATGCCTCTGATCCTTTTTTCAATCCATTCTTTAGGGTAACCTTTCAATTCATAGTACTCTTTCACACGATTTTGCGCAAGTTCCGGATTCTCAATTTCCTGAATGCGCTCATACCCTACCTGAGCTAGCCATTGCTTGAAAGGCTCAGCTTTGGGCGATGGAACAGATTGGATGATGCGAAAGAGGGTTTTGGTATTCGCACAGTCAGTATCATAATATTTTCCGTCAGAAGCGGGCAATTTCAGTTAGTTACATTTTGTAACCACCTCACTTCCTTCCTCCTTTAGGCGATGCTTGAGGACTTTCCAATAGTTTCTAGGATCTTCGCTCTGAGTAAGTGCCGCCACGACATCTACCACCGAGAACCACCATTCCTCCTGGTGCCAGATTCTGCGGATATCCTCCCCTTGGAAGGCCACTAATGCATGCTTCTTGTCCATTGTTCGCATTGGTGAAGGTACTTCTTAATAAGTCCTGCGCGCGCATTTCCGGAAAATGTCCAGTGCTTGAGGCAGAAATCCGGAAGTTCGCTCGCAAACAGCCCCTGTTCCCGAAAAGTTTCCGACGCAAACGCCAAAAAAGTGGGGAGTAACCTTTAAAAAGGGGGTCGCATCCCCTCAGAGCACATGGGACACAAGACCAAGGGTTTGAACGCAGGCAATCGCCTCGTCGCGCGCAGGAAGCAGTCGCGCTGGCTGGACAAGGATTTCGTCACCCGCGCTTTGGGACTCAAGCTCAAGTCTGATCCTCTCGAAGGCGCGTCGCAGGCGCGGGCACTGGTTCTTGAAAAGAGGCAGCTTGAGGCAAAGCAGCCCAATTCCGGCATGCGAAAATGCGCGAAGGTGCAGCTCATCAAGAACGGCAAGCAGATTACCGCCTTCCTGCCCGGAGACGGCGCCACCAAGCTCGTGGACGAGCACGACGAAGTGATTATCGAATGCATCGGCGGCCCGATGGGAAAATCCAAGGGCGACATCCCGGGAGTAAGGTGGCAGGTCATCAAAGTCAATGACCAAAGCCTGCTTGCATTGAGGCAGAAAAAAATCGAGAAGGCACGGAAGTAACATGGTTCTCGCGTTCAACAGGTGGGATGTGTCCGGAATCGCCGTCGCTGATTTCGGCCTGAAAAAGTATATCGCCCTCGAGCCGAGGTTCGCCCCGAAAACCGGCGGCAGATACGCGGGCAACCGGTTCTATAAGAGCAAGATCTTCATTGTCGAGCGGCTCATCAACAAGCTCCTGGTTCCCGGCCACAAGGCCAAGAAGCACTTCAAGACCTCAGGCCGGAACACGGGCATGACGCTCAACGCGTATGCGATGGTCGAGCGCGTGCTGGAGCGCTTAGAGAAGGTTACGAAGAAGAACCCGGTCGAGGTCTTTGTCCAGGCGCTGGAAAACGCTTCGCAACGGGAGGAGATCCTCACGATCGAGTACGGCGGCGCGCGCTATCCGAAAGCGGTCGAGTGCGCTCCCCAGCGTCGGATTGACCTTGCGCTGAGGAACATGGTGCAGGGAGCGTATCACAAGAATTTCGGCGAGAAGAGCACGATGGAGGAGGCGCTGACGAAGGAGATCTTGGCGGCCTACAACTCCCTCCCGGAAAGCAACGCCATCGCCAAGAAGCTTGAAGTCGAGCGCCAGTGCGATTCTGCGAGATAAAAGTTCTAAGTTTGTGTGGGCTTGGTATTCCCCCCATCTGAACCTCCTATTTGACAAAATCAGATGGATAACGAAAACTGCATAGCCGTTTTCGGGACTGAAAAAGTTTAGCTTTTTCAGTACGTTCCTGCGTAATCACTGTTCTTAAATAAACGAAAGAAGATCGCTCAGCTTTTCAATCCGTCTGTCGCCGTTCCTTCCGAATCCAACATAAACAACGCCAGCGGCCTTCGCAGCCAGCTCGTCGTTCAGGGTGTCGCCGACGTAAAGGCTTTCCTCTTTTTTCACTTGCAGTTCCCGCAATGCCCTGAAGAGGAGATCGGGCGCGGGCTTTCCCAGGCCCACATCGTCATAGCAGTTCAGGCTGTCGAAGAAATCGAGGATGCCTGTGGAAGTGAGCATGTCGATGACCAGCGCTCTCGGGGTATTGGTCACGACCGCCAGCCGGATCCCTTTCTTTCTTAGCGCCTCAAGCGCCTCCTTCGTGTCATCAAACAGGATTTTGGTCTTGAGGATCTCTTCATTGCTTCTGAAAAAAGCTAGAACCTCTTTTGATGTGACATGGAAGTATCTCGAAGCATCGCGCTCGATGTTGCTTCCCCTCACTTCAGTCTCGAATTCCTCGCGCGGGATCTCTCTCCCCTCGAAATGCCGGAGCGCCTTGTTGAAGAGGATGAACCAAGCGTTGTTGCTGTCCACCAGCACCCCGTCGAGGTCAAGGAGGATGGCTTTGATCATGAACGCCTTGACTTCGCTTTTCTTTATATCTGTTTTCTTTGCTGCGCTGGCGGAGATTGCCGCATCTCCTTTCTTAACAATCTTTAAATACCGCAAAAGTTAGATGAATTCACATGGCAAAAGCGCTTATGCCTCTCTTCCTTATCATCCTCGTCTTCGGCGGCTTGGCCTATCTTTTCTTCCGGCAGCCAGCCATCGGTCAGCCCATTGAAATCGTCCGGGCCCAGCCCTATCTGGAGAAAGTTGAGGAAAATAATGCAGGCCTCAGATCCTTGGCGCTGAGCCTCACCCGCGAGTGTTCTGCGTCGAAGGAATGCAAAGTGAATGCAGTCTTCCGGCATGTCGTGGATAGCTACGCTTATCTCTCCGATCCCAAGCAGAAGGAGCTCATCCGCGCTCCGGAAGAGACCATTCAGAACGGCGGCGGCGACTGCGAAGATTTCACGATCCTTATGAACTCCATGCTTGAGATTCTCGGCTTCAAGACGTACCTGGTGCTGACAGATGACCATGCCTATGGCTTGGTCTGCGATATTGATCCGCAGCTGCTCCGCAGTTATGTCGAGGACGATCTCATCCAGAAGGCCATCGAGCGCAATCCCAATGACGAAGTGGAATATGTGTATGACGGGGGCGAGCTCTACCAGAAGCGAAGTCTGCAGAACACTTTTTCCATTCCTGCTAGGAGCGCATATTATCTTGGTGGTGATGGGGCGAAGTTGGAGCCTCCTTTTCTCTACAAGAGATTCGTGTATGAATCCTCTTTTTCCGCGCCTCTTGATTTCCATGTGGTCTCAGGAAGGCAGGACTATCAGAAGCTCGTTGCCGAGCAATCATACCGGGAATATGACTGCGCGCAGCGCGGCGCAACACGCGTGTCCGGCATGTGCGATCGAATGGGGACTGACTCAGGCATCGTGTTCCTGAACAACGGCGATGCGGATGTTGAGGTTCGGCTCAAGCTCGATATCCTCTATCGCTATGCCACGGGCGACCTGCTGGAGAACGTCACCATCACTTCCTATCCTCTCAACGGCCAGACGTGCGTCGTCCTCGATGGCACTTCGGGCGAATTCGGCTACGCCGGCTTCATCGGCTACGATTTGAAAGGGGACAAGATTGTGGTTGATCCGGAAACGAGGCAAGTGTGGAAGCTTGAATGATCCTATTGCAGATATGACGCCAGAAACATATATCCTGCACCAGTACCAATGATATCTGCCATGAACTGATCCCATTGTGGCTTATGCCGCTCTTTCATTGATGGAAAAACAAGGTCTTGAAGGACTCCAACGCTCAAGGAACACGCAGGAGCTCCCACAATTGCCGTAGAAGCGCCTCCGGCGTACTTCATACAGATTCCTAAGGCAATGGTGTATGCGGCTCCATGTGCGACATGTTCCGCCTGGAGCAAGAGCCAATCCAGTCGGGGGAAATGCTGAACCAATCCACCACGGAAATGAATCCGGTCTGCGATGATGCCAACGTGCGTAAGGGCGGCTGCCGCCACGATCCCCAAATCAGCGGTCTCAGGTCTCATTCCCAACAGGAGGCACGCAATCCTTAAATACTTTCCTCGATTTTCATCCCCCCAGGTGAACCTATGGCATTTGACAAGAATTTAGATAAAGCTTCATTCGCCGAGACTGCGGCGTTCGAAACAACGAAGATCACGGTCGGAGTCTATTCCTACAACGGCGGCGAGAAGAAGATGCAGATTTCGCGCGAGAACATGAGCCAGAACGGCGAATGGAGTTTCGCGAAGCTCGGGAGAATGGTGAAGGAGGAGGCCGAGGCCGTCATCCCGCTGATGCAGAAGGCGCTGAAGGAGCTGGAGAAGCCGCTCGAATAGGCCTGCTTCCAAATGGCACCAAAGATCAAAGCCTAAACCATCAAGAAATTGAACTGCATTGTCATGGCTTCCTTGATGAGCGAAATCCTCGCTTTTGAGGGTCTCTCCTCTTCTTTGAGGAGGGCTTTAATGAAGTTCACGGCATCCGCGCCTCGCAGAGTGGGGGTTGCCCGAATAGGTTTTGCCATGGAAAAGAGTGGGGGGCGGATTTATATAAATCTGCCGGATTTTTAAAATTGGCTACAGAAGGCAGTGATGGAGTCATCCGCCAAATCTGAAAAGCTTAAATAGATTCCCCCAGTTGTCTCACGTATGCAGCTCATCGCCCAGGGCGCCGAAGCGAAACTCATCCGGGCGGGGAATACGCTGGTGAAGGATCGTGTCCCCAAATCGTACCGGCTCAAGGAAATCGACGAGAAGCTGAGGAAGTTTAGGACTCGGAGAGAGGCCAAGGTCCTCAAAGCCCTGGAAAAAATCGGCTTTCCAGCGCCCCGGCTGGTCCGGACAGACGAAAGCGCGTGGATCGAGATGGAGTTTCTTGAAGGCCCGGTCTTGAAGGATGTGCTTGAAAAGAAAGACGCCATCCCGCTTTGCAGGGAGATCGGGAGGAGCGTCGCCCTGCTCCACAATCAGGACATCATCCACGGCGACCTCACGACAAGCAACATGATTCTCAAAGACAGCGTCCATTTCGTCGATTTCGGCCTCAGCTTCTTTTCCAAGCGCGTCGAGGACAAGGCCGTCGATCTTCATCTCTTCCGCCAGGCGCTAGAGTCGCGCCATTACCGAATCTGGCAGGAATGTTTCGATGCCTTCCTGGAAGAATACAAGGCCCATGCCAGAGGGGCAGAGGACGTCCTCAGGCGCTTCCTCGACGTCGAGCTCCGCGGCAGGAACAAGGCGAAGTACTGATGAACGACGCGCTCCTTGTCATCCTCTCAATCACCGGCGGCCTGGCGGTCTACTGGGCGCTCTTCGGCCAGTGGAAATGGAACAGGATGATGGAGGAAACAGACGAGGCCCAGAAGAAAAAGAAGTGAAAAGCCTTTTATTGCGTGCCTTATTCTCATCCCTTATGGGACTCGAGGAGTATCTTCAGGCAGCGGCGCTCCAAGGACTGGACAATCAGGCCGCAAGAGCACTCGTGCATCGCCACTACCGCGATCTCCTCATTGATGGCCGGGCAGGGGATATCGCTGGCCTTGAGGCTTTCACAGGGATTCCACCGGGATTTACAGATGGAGAGATTGATCGTGGCTTTTTGTGCATCCTCATTGCCAACACCGACCTCCCCTCCAAGCTTAGGCGCATGAACGCGGTCAGTGAGCTAGTCGGAAGAGAGCCCTCTCATGCCACAAAGCAGAAAGCGTATGAAGCTACCATGGTCGCGGGCGAATTCAGCGAGATGCCGCGGCTCCTGGACGCGCTTAGGACGCCTATTGATAGGCACACGAGCCTGCGCGTGTATGCTATCATCGCAAGAAACTCCTGTATAGACTGCGTGGTGCAGAATGCCACGCGAACCCGGGAATTAACTGGTGTCCCTCCGCCCTGGGATGCTATCACGGTTCAATCCATATATGTGCGGATAGCTGAAGAATACTCCACTGATGAGGCCGAGGAGTACACGATGTGGCGAATGAACGGCCTCCACAAGGCAACTCACAGGAGGCCGGAAAGGCAATGGGCCGGAGGGCTCGCACAGCAATGGCTCGCCGTCTCCAAGCCGCCTTATGCAAGGGTTGTTGACTTGCTGATGCTGTCAAGGGCAAGTATTCAGGTGAACGCGGAGACTGCTAGTCAGCTGTTTCAAGCTGCGGCGGAGAGGGCCGCCTATTCATCTCATGTTGGCAAAACCTTGCGAGTAATGTCCCGTGCAATATCGTATCCCATTCCCGAAGAGATGACAGACGCCGTTGCTTCCTATCTAGCGCATTGCGGGCATCTCGGACGCATGCGAAGGTTTGCCGCTGCGACGAGCCTTGCTCCCAGCGCCGCGGCTTATGAAGAGATGGTGAATTATCTACGAGGCTGTAAGCCCCCGCTCATGGAAGCCGTGATGCAGAAAATGCGTGACGTGACTTTCAGAAGCATGCATCTGCATGTGTACCAACGTCCGCTTTAACATTCAAACGTAACCATCGCATCGCTTAATTCAGAATTCGCTCGAGCTTGCCAGCATGCTCAGATAGCCTTTCCGATGAAGCCATCCGGTCTGCGCCTTCGTGTACTTGAACATGACATCGCCCTTCCCGTCGCCGCCGAGCTCCCAGGGCTCGACGATGATGATGTCGCCCTCGCGCACCCAGAGCGTGCGCTTCAGCCTGCCGGGGATCCTGCAGATGCGCGTCTTGCCGTCCAGGCAACGCACCCGCATGCGCGATCCGCCCAGGCGCTGCTCCACAACCCCGAAGGTCTCTGCTCCGCGCGGCAGCTTGATGCGGGAAATCTCCGCCTGTTCGTCGACGGGCTTCTGCGGCCTCTTGTAAAATCCCATGACAACCTGAATCCCGCGCACTATTTAAAGCTATTGTCATCCGCTCGAGGAGCGGCACATACTTTTTTATAGTCCTCCAGCGTTCGCGGCGGCATGGCACTCAACCTACCCTTGGAGCGCGTGATCGCGGGCCAGCCGGCGCTGTGGAAGCGCATCGCGGCCTTCCTTGCCGACCTCTTCATCGTTGACTCTGTCGCCGGGTTTCATTTTCAAAGCGTCCTGCCGAGGATCGCCGGCGGGTTCAGTGATACCGCAAAGCTTCTCCAGGCGCGCCCGGACATCGCGCTCTCCGTCTCCCTCGTCCTCATGGCCTACGGCTTCCTGCTCGTCCTCTATTTCTCCATCCTGGAGTACAGGCTTGGCGCGACGCTAGGAAAGATGCTCTTCGGCATCCACGTGCAGGCGGAGAAGCCCGGCTATGCCTCTTTCCTCATCCGCAACCTGCCCCTCTTGCTCGTGTTTCCCTTTATCCTTGTCCTCATCCTTGACCCGATCTACATCCTGATGAGGAAAGACAGCCGAGCGCTCAGTGAGGTTCTTTCCCACACCGCAGCTGTGCAGTATTACGCTTTTTAGGTGAACGCATGAAAAAACCGGAATCGAACAAGTGGACAACCGTCATCATCGTCCTGCTCGTGCTCTTTGTGCTGGGATGGTTCTTCTCCAAGCTCATCGCGCTTGCGGCCGGAGACATCGAGACCGGCAATGTCGCCATCGTCCCTGTCGCAGGCACGATCTTCACCTCCGACGGCGGCTTCTTTGAAGGAGTTGCGCTGTCCGGCGACATCGTCGAGCAGATTGAGGCGGCGGACGCGAACCCTGAAATCCGGGCCATCATCCTCGCCATCGACTCTCCCGGAGGGGCGCCTGTCGCGTCGAGCGAAGTCGCGACAGCCATCTCCCGCGTCAACAAGACAACGGTCGCCTGGATACGCGAGTCAGGCGCGTCAGGCGCGTACTGGATCGCCTCGGCGACAGATTACATCGTTGCGGATCCCTTGTCCATCACCGGCTCCATCGGCGTCTTCGGCAGCTATCTTGACTTTTCCGGCCTGATGGCCGATTTCAACGTGACCTATGAGCGCCTGGTCAGCGGCAAGTACAAGGATACCGGCGTGCCGTTCCGGAAGCTCACTGATGAAGAGCGCCGGCTTCTCCAGAAGAAGATCGACCTGATGCATGAAGCTTTCAAGGAGGCCGTGGCGAAGAACCGCGGCATGACGAGAAGCGAAATCGAGGCGCTTGCGACCGGAGAGTTCTTCCTCGGCATGGAGGCGAAGGGAGCGGGGCTTGTGGACGAGCTTGGAGGGAAGCAGGAAGCGCTGGGCTACATCGAGCGCACTCTCAAAATCAGCGCCGAGCCTGTGCTCTACCAGCATGAGCCCACGTTCCTGGAGGTGCTGTCGCAGTTCGCAGCCAGCTTCAATCCGCGGGTGCGCGTTTCCGGAACCCAGGCACAATTGTCCTGATTCGTGCGCTCGATATGTTCGGATCATAGCCACTCAGCTTTGAGACTCAGCGCCAGCACAGGCGGTGCGACGGGCTTCTGCGGAAGCCCTACTCGGCCGTCGGCGCGGCCTCGCCGCACGCCAAGGCAGGCGCTGGCTGGGACAGGGGACGCTCCATCCGGGACGTCCCAGAGGGCAACGCGAAGCGTTGACCGTCCAGCGCCATTCTTCTATTTGCCTCATGGGAGGGGAACACTCTGCCAAACATGAGCGTAATCTATATATAGCCCTCCTCTCAGGGAAAGGAGCATGAGAGCCCCGGGAGTCATTCTTCTTTTCTTCCTTCTTCTCTTGGCAGGATGTTCTTCGCCTCCACCCTTGACAGCCGAGCAGCTTCTCGCGAACCCCGGAAAATACGAAGGGAAGATGGTGGCAATCGAGGCGGCGCCGGAGCCCGGGCCGGTACGATGCACGCTGATGGTTTGTTCACAGGAAAACCCATGCTGCAATTCCTGCGGCTCTTCCTTGGTTATCAAGTCTTCCAGAGGCGATATCCTCATCGAGGGCGGCTCGTGCAAGGGCGATGAATGCAGCCTGAGCTGTTCGCCGTTTGCGCAAGGCGAGAAAGCGAGCATCTCAGGAATATTCAAGGCCTCTGGCTCAGGATATGCCATCGAATTGCAAAATGAGTAAGCTGCTTCTGATGCTGCTAGTTGTGCTTCTCTCAATCAATGTCCTGGCCGAGCGAGAAGTGCATCTCCAGTCCAGGACGATTGAGCCGCCCCAGCGCCTTCCGAGGATAGCGGCCACATTTTCGCAAGGAGAATATTTCGTCGTCCAGTTTTCCGCGATTCCGGATGACGACCGGAAGGCGGAACTGGAGGCGCACGGCGTCGCCTTGCTGCAATATGTCCCCGAATATGCCTGGATCGCGAGAATCGAGCCCTCCGCGATGAGCTGGCTCCGCTCTCAGCCCTGGGTGACGCTCATCACTCCCTACACAGAGGAAGACCGCGGCATCGACGAGCTTGCGGACCGGCTTGAGGATCGCCCATCCAGCGAGGTGATCGAAGTTCAAGGCGAGTTCTTCCCTGAGGAGGATGGAGAGGAGATTCTGGAGGACCTTTCCGGCGAGTTTGAAATCGAGGGCAGCACATTCACAGCAACCCTTACTGTTGACGAGGCAGAGCAGCTGCTCTCGGCCCCTGAAGTGCAGTGGGTGGCTGACGTCCCCCTGGAGCGCCGGGTCTTCAACGCCAACGCGAGGGCGTTGATTGACGTCGACATCCTTCAGGGAGAGCCCTACAATCTCAACGGCACGAACGTTTGGGCCGCGGAATGGGACGGCGGCTGGGCCGGTAATCATTATGCGCTCGGCGACCGCGTCGTCATCGGCGACAACGGCACGTGCGGCGGAGGGGACAGTGGAAGCTGCGCAGTGATCCAGCATGCCACGCACGTAGCCGGCACGATGCTGGGCAACGGCACCGGAGACTCCACCAACCGGGGCATGGCCACAAAAGCGAGGCTCCTCTCCTGGGAATGGTTCGACGACTATGCCGAATTCTTCGCTGAGTACAACACTTCCATCAACCAGTACAATGCCTCGCTCTCGCAGAACAGCTGGGGCTATGGCACCACCATCACAGCCTCGAACTGCATGGGGCTGCTCGGGAATTATTATACGGACAACATGTGGGTGGACAACGCCTCCCGAGGCAGCCTGGGAAGAAGCATCCCGATTGTCTGGGCCGCCGGGAATGACCGGGAAAATAGCGCCTCCTACTGCGGCAGCCTCGGCTTCACGTATAACACCACTTCTCCCATGGGGACAGCGAAGAATGTCATCACTGTGGGCGCTGTTGACGACGCGGGCGCGATGTCTACCTTCTCCTCCTGGGGGCCCACTGATGATGGCCGGATCAAGCCTGATGTTGTCGCGAACGGAGTGGCGCTCACTTCCACCTCGCCGACAGACACCTATGCGGCTCTCTCAGGCACCTCCATGGCTGCGCCCGGGGTGTCGGGAGCCATCGCCCTGCTGGTCGAGGCGCATCGCGTGTGGCACTCCTGGGAGCCGGACGCTGCGCTCATGAAGGCCCTCCTCATCCAGGCAGCAGTTGATCTCAACAACACCGGCCCTGATTACACCACCGGTTATGGCCTCGTCAACGCAACAGCCGCCTATCTCCTGATGCAAAGGGATGTAAACGAAAGTCTCTTCGTAAATGGAACGTTTACATCGACTGGGCAGACGCAGAATTACAGCATCGAAGTGCCGGCCGGAATAAGTGAGCTGAAACTCACTTTGGTATGGTCAGACTACCCTGGCTCTCCGCTCATCTCGACGCAGCTTATCAACAATTTGGATCTCATAGTTGTAAACGCTTCAGGCTCCCGCTTCTACCCCTGGACCCTGGATTCCTCGCAGCCCGGGAACGCGGCGGTGCAGACAAACGTTGACAGCATCAATCCTGTCGAGCAAGTGTACATCTCATCGCCTTCCTCAATTTACAATATCACGGTCAATGCCACCACCATAGCGCAGCCTAGCCAGGCATTCAGGCTTATCCTCAGCACCCGGGACAGGATCGCTCCGCGCTGGTCCAACAATGTGACCAACGCTTCGCAATATTTCACCAACAGCGCCGTGCGCTTCAATATCTCCTGGACAGACAATTCCGGATTTTCCAGCTACTCCTTCGCCTGGAATGATTCAGGAACCTGGCTGAATGTCTCCAACGGCTCTGTTTCCGGCACTTCATCCGTCGTATCCGTCGAACTCAATCTTACAGCGAATCTTTCCAGCGTCGTCGGATGGCGGATGTATGCCAATGACACGCTGGGCAACTCTAATGCGACGGATGTCTTCACGTTTTCCGTCGGCAACGCCATCCCGAACCTCACCTCCATCTCTGTCTCGTCAGCAGATACGCTCAACCGCACGAACGGCACGCTGACAGGCGCGTTTGTCATCTCGGATGCGGATAACACGAATCATACGAACCAGACGCTCTGGTACAACGGCACCTTGGTTTTCACGAACGCGACAAACCTCACCCAGCTCAGCCCAGCTTTCCTGATCAAGGGCCAGAACTGGACCTTCAGCGCCCGTTCGACAGACGGGCTGAATTACAGCGCGTGGATAAACTCCTCGCCCTTCAGAGTCCTGAACGCTCCGCCGGATATGTGGGTGCTGGCCAATGTTACTGTTAACGAGTCGGTGGCGATCATCATAGATGTGAATACGACCGATCTCGACGGGGATATGCTCAACTATACCATCAACAATTCTCTATTCCTCAACAACGGCAGCTTCCGCTTCCAATTGAACACCTCTGTCAATTCAACCAATGATTCCCTTACCTATGCGCTCAATATCACCGTGAATGACACCGAAACAGTCTCCAGCATCCTCGTCTACGCTACCGTGCTCAATGCGCTCGACGCTGACGGTGATGGAACTCCCGACTTTTCGGACACGGACGATGATAATGACGGCGTGGCAGACACCGAAGACAACATCCTCGGAAATGGCACAGTTATCAACACGACCTTCTCGCTCCTCACCTTAGCCGTGAACAACTCGCCCAACCTGTCGCGGCTTGTCAACGGCAGCGTGCAGGTCAATGTCTCCAACGGCACCTTTTCCGTGCTCCTCGTCAATCTCACGCTGGACAGCTCGGCCAGGCTCAATCTCTATAATATCACGCTCGTGAAGCAGAACGGAAGCGCGGCGAACGGCTCGCTGCTGATCCGCGGCTTCGGGTTGGTGAACCAGACCAAGAGCGCGTATGTCGACCGCATCCTGGGCCTCAATTATGCATGCGTCAAGGACGCGGAGCTCGCGACGCTCTCAAATATCAGCCGCAGCTGCGACGCGGAGCACGAGTTCCTCGTGCCTTGCGACGGCACCGCGACCAGCGGCTACACGTGCACAGTCGTCGAAAACAACACCCGCTACTTGATTACTGGCCTCAACCATTCTGGCATTGTGGAGCAGTGCCGCGACGGCGACGGCGACGGCTATGGGACAGGCTGCTCCCTCGGAAGCGACTGCGACGATGCGGATTCCTCAAAAACGACTTCCTGTACCTCCGGCAGTTCTTCAAGCAGTGGGGGCGGCGGTGGAGGAGGGGGCGGCGGTGGAGGCGGAGGCAGCAGCAACGCGACGACGATGACGCTCAACGCGACGGACTGGGCAACCTTTGACCTGGTCACGGTCTTTTCAAGGAAGGGCTTCATCGTGAACGGAACGAAATTTACTCTCTCAGCGACGAAAATCAATGACTCCCATATCACTATAAAGATTGACGAGCGCTCCTTCCAGCTCGAGAAGGGAAAGCTCATGTCCTTGGCTTTAGAAAAAGCCGAAGTCGAGGCGGCGTATCAGGGAATCTTCAACGGCCAGGGAAGGGTTGTGCTGCGTCTGCCGCAGGCAAAGATTGCAGTTGCAGCGCCAGAGCCGCAGAACGAATCAAATGTGACCGGTGTTATTTCTGAGCCCGACGAGATTTTGCCCAGGGAGAACGAGGATCAGGAAAAAGAAGCAGACAATCCTCTTTTCATCTTTCTGATCCTGATCGCGATGCTGGTTGCCGGCGGGATCATCTTTTTGCGCCGAAGGAAGGCGCCAAAGACGCCGGAAAAAAAGAAAAAAGAAGAAGCCTAGCGCCTCTTCTTTCTCTTTCCCTTTGACTTGGTCTTTCTTTTCTTAGCCATTCAAGCACCTCCAATGGGCATAAGCGTGAAGAATTCACTGCGCGGGGGCGTGTTCATCATCGTCTGGAAAATTTTTCTTGCATCTTTTCTGGGAATCTTCTTATATAAATGTTTCTCTTTCCTGTTTTTCTCGACGGGAAATGGGGGAGAACGGAACACGCTGACTTTTTTTCTCCGTCGGAGCGCAAGCATTAAATACTTTGAAAAAAATACACCGGCATGGACGTATGCATCTTCTGCAAAATAGCGAGAAAAGAAATTCCGAGCGCGATTGTCTATGAGGACGAGAGCACGCTCGCCTTCCTCGACATCGCGCCGGTGAGCGAAGGCCATGTCCTCGTTATCCCGAAGGAGCACGCCGAAAAAGTCCACGAGCTGTCTGAAAAAGCGGGATATGCGCTGATAGATTCAGTGAAGAAAGTGTCGGCCGCAGTGGAAAAATGCTTCAACTGCAGCTTCAACATCCTCAACAACAACGGCAAGGAAGCCGGGCAGGCGGTCTTCCACGTGCATTTCCACATTATCCCGCGCCGCGGCCTGAAGGACGAGTTCCGGTACGAATGGCCGTCGAAGAAGTTGCAGAACCACGCGAAGCTCGTCGCTGAGCTGAAGGCAGCGCTCTCCCAGGGCTGAAGCGATTCCCGTCAGGTTCAAAACGGACTTTTGGCGCCGGCACAGGCGGTGCGACGGGTTTCTGCGGAAGCCCTACTCGGCCGTCGGGGCGGCCTCGCCGCACGCTCACGGAAATCTAAGATTTCCGGGAGTCCTGGAAACCAAGTCTGGTTTCCATGACCAAGACCGGCGCTAAAAGTGTGCGCCGAGGAAGCGAGCATGATGTTCGTAAGCTTTAAAAGGCCCCCGGCTTTCTTGAAAGCGATTGGCGGTGTAACTCAGCCCGGTTAGAGTGCCACGCTCATACGAATTGAGCGACGACCCGCAAGGGGATGACCTGCCTCTGAGCCACGTGGAAGTCGCGATTTCAAATATCGCCACCGCCACTTTTTTATCTTTGGCTCGACAATGGCCCTGAGATATGAGCAATCACTTCACTATTCGTGCGATAACGGCTCGCTTGCAATCCTGCTTGAAGCGCAGCACGCACATTCACCTGCGAATCATCAAAATACAGGATCTCGCTCAGTTGTACGTGGAGTATTTTTGCGATCAGCACATAAGAGCAGGGGTTCTTCTTGGTCACTCTTAGCTCCTCGGCGGAAAAAATGGTGTCAAATACCTTCCTTAACCGGGATTTGATAGCTTTCGCGTTTTGGATGACTCCTGAGGTAAAGATGCAGAGCCGAAACCTAGGCTTTAATCCCATCAGGAATTCGAGTAACTCAGAATTCAAATAAAAGTGCCTATTGAAGTCGTATCCGGGGGTCTTATTCAATTGCGCATGGAGGGGGTTCAATTCGCCTTTATAGGAAGGATCTCTTGGAAACAGCAGGGTCCTCGAGAGATCGAAGAGCAATACTTTTATCATCAAGCATCCTCGGAGTCTAAACGCCGACGCTCGGATTTGAACCGAGAGATCCTTGCGGAAAGTGGTTCTCCTTGACTCGTTGCGAGCGGAGCGAGCGCGGGGGGCTTTAGCCCTCCTTTGCGCGTCGACCGAGCGTAACCGGTCGTTCGAGACCACCGCACTACCGGGTTATGCGACGTCGGCATGAGAACAAGGAAAATCCAGAGCTATAAAAAGATGGTGGAAAGGATTATATAGGAAGGCAGGCAATGAGATGGAATGGACTACCGCATTCTCCTCGCTATTCTCGGGATTGCCGTCGGCGTCATCGGCTACATCCCTATCTCAGGAATCTCTTCAGGGGGAAATCAAAGTCCAACGCGTTCTCCTGGTTCGTCTGGGGCATCCTCACGGCCACGGGCTTTTTCGCGCAGCTTGCCGGAGGCGCGGGAGCCGGCGCGTGGGAATCACGTCCGGAGTCTGCTTCATCATCGCGGGCGCCTCGTACGCGAAATTCGGCATTGACTATGTCACCCGCCTGGACTGGCTCTGCTTCTGGCTGGCGTTAGGCGGCATCATCGTCTGGAAGCTCACGGCGAACCCGCTTTCTGCTATCATCGTTGTCACGATCACCGACCTCATCGCATACGTCCCGACCTTCAGGAAAGGATACGTTCATCCGCATGAGGAAACACTCTCGCTCTTTGTCCTGGAGACCTTCAAATATCTCTTCGGCATCGCGGCGCTGGAAAATCTCAATCTCACTACCCCCCTCTATCCCCTCGGGATGACCCTTTCCAACAGCATCTTCGTGACGATGCTTCTTCTCCGCCGGAAGGCCGTTTCCTCGTGAGAAACATCCTCGGAAAGCTTTAAAAAGCGCTTCGGCATCCCATAACATCTGCTCCCGTAACCTTTTCCAAAGGTTAACGAAAGGGTGCGGCCTAAAGCCGCACGGAGACAGATGCTCCCGTAGTGTAGTCCGGCCAATCATGCAGCCCTCTCACGGCTGCGACACGGGTTCAAATCCCGTCGGGAGCGTACATTTTTTTATATAATACGGGGGCGTTTAAATTCAGTTTATCGTCGATTCGGCCCTTTGCGCGCACACTTCCACCGGCACCTCTAACCGCCTTTCCCCTAGGAGATGCGTTTCCTTGCTCTTGGGCTCCATGGGCACAAAGAACCCGAACTCCGCGAGCCTGCGCTGCTTGTTCTCCTCTCGCAGGATGTCATCGAGCTTCATTTCCTGGTACTTCTCGATGTCAAGGGTCGAGAACTCCTGGATATAGTGGAAGGCCGTTATCCGCATGCTCGAGTGATGGAATCTCTTCGAGGTCATGAGCATAGCCACATACGCATCATTGTACTTCTCGAGGTTCTTCTTGAAGTCCAAGGTTCCAAAATTCGGTATTGTCTTAATTAAGATACTTTAATATAGGAGTTCTTTTATAGCTTTGATTTGAGGTGGATTAGGCATGGCTCGTCCCAGAGGAAAAATATCGGCA
>JAGVXW010000057.1 GCA_018303575.1 Candidatus Woesearchaeota archaeon | reverse complement strand
AGGGCAGCAGGTGGAACTCATCGGGGAAAAGCAGGGAGAAGAAGTCATCGTGAAACGGCTGAGGATTCTCAACAGCTCGTAATCCAAAACGTTTTTATAAGGACCGGCCTGAGACGGAAGGGTGGAGCTCTATCATGTTTCTCAAGAAGAGGCGCTGAAGCAATTCCAGAGCTCCCAACAAGGCCTGTCCTCTGCTGAGGCGAGGAAGCGGCTGGAGGTCTACGGGGCAAACGTCCTCGACCCGAAGAAGCGGCTGAGCCCCTGGCGCGTGTTCTTCAGCCAGTTCAGGAGCTTCATCATCTACATCCTCCTTTTCGCGGTCATCATATCGATGCTGTCCAGGGAGTACCTTGACGCGATCATCATCCTCATCATCCTGCTGTTCAATGCGCTGTTCGGCTTCCTGCAGGAATACAACGCCGAGAAGGCGATCGAGGCGCTCAAGAAGCTCGCCGCCCTCAAGGCGACCGTGCTTCGGGACGGCAAGCAGCAGCTCGTTGACGCCAAGGAATTGGTTCCGGGCGACATCCTCCGGCTCGAGGAAGGGAACCGCGTGCCGGCTGACGGAAGGATCCTGGAGTGCCCTGTCCTTAAAGTGAGCGAGGCGTCGCTTACCGGGGAGAGCGTGCCTGTCTCCAAGACGGCCGAGACGTTAGAAGAGGGATTAGCGCTTGCCGACAGGAAGAACCTTGTCTTCTCGGGAACGAGCGTGACCCTCGGCAGGGCTACTGTCCTCGTGACAGCGACGGGCATGTCGACGGAAATCGGCAAGATCGCCGGCATGCTCACTGAGGTGATAGAGGAGCGCACTCCGCTCCAGAAAAAGCTTGAAGTGCTTGGCAAGCGCATCGGCCTCGGCACGCTCGCCATCTGCCTCCTCATCTTCATCATCGGCTCATGGAGGGATGGCGTCTTCAGCGTGCTCCAGGAGAAAGGGGCGATCGAGTTCCTCCTCGCCGCGAAGATGTGGCTCCTGACTGCAGTGTCCCTGGCCGTGGCCGCCGTGCCTGAGGGGCTGCCTGCAATCGTAACGATCGCGCTGGCCATTGGCGTAAGAAAGATGCTCAGGCGGAACGCCCTCATCCGCACGCTTCCTTCTGTCGAGACGCTGGGCAGCGCCACGGTCATCTGCACGGACAAGACCGGGACGCTGACGCGCAATGAGATGACCGTGCGGGTGGCATACACCAATGGAAAGACGCTCAGGCTTGAAGGGGAGGGAACTGACTTTCAGGAGAAGCTTGAGCTCAACCGCCACGACCAGATGGTCCTCCTTGTCGGAGCGCTCTGCAACAACGCGAGCCTCCGGCACAAGAAAGGAAAAAGGGATCTTGTGGGGGACCCGACGGAAACAGCGCTTCTTGTCAGCGCTGACAAAGCGAACCTAAAATGGGAGGGCTGGAGGCGCATCGCTGAACTGCCCTTCGACAGCGTCCGCAAGATGATGACGGTTGTCAGCCGGGATCCTGCCGGAAAAACGCTTGTCCTGACCAAAGGCGCGCCTGAAGAAGTCTTGAAGCGATGCACGCGCATCGCGGAAAACGGGAAGGTGAGGAAGCTCGGCCACGCGACGAGAAGGGCGGTCCTGCGTAAGAATGAGGAGTTCGCCAGCAGGGCGCTCCGCGTGCTCGCCTTCGCCTATAGGGAGGGGAAGGACGCCGCCGAGCGCGATCTCATCTTCGCCGGGCTTCAGGGCATGCAGGACCCGCCGCATAAGGAAGCGGCGCATGCGGTGAAGAAGTGCCACGAGGCGGGAATACGCGTCATCATGGTGACAGGCGACAACATGCACACCGCGAAGGCCATCGCGGAAGAGATCGGCATCCGCGGGAAGGCGATGAACGGCGCCGACTTTGAGAAGCTCAAGGAAGCCCGGCAGCTCCGAGCGCTGAAGGAGACCAACATCTTTGCGCGCGTGGAGCCCAAGCACAAGATGCGCATCATCGAACTCCTCAAGAAACAGGGCCACGTCGTCGCCATGACCGGCGACGGGGTGAACGATGCTCCGGCGCTCAAGCGCGCAGATCTTGGCATCGCCATGGGCATCACCGGCACAGACGTCGCGAAGGAAAGCTCGGACATGGTGCTCCAGGACGACAATTTCACCAGCATCGTGAACGCCATCGAGGAAGGCAGGGGCATCTACGCCAATATCACGAAGTTCGTGAACTATCTTCTCTCCTGCAACCTTGGCGAAGTGCTGGTGATCCTTCTCGCCATCCTTTTCGGCTGGCCTCTTCCCATGACGGCGGTGATGCTCTTATGGCTCAATCTCGTGACTGACGGATTGCCGGCGCTCGCCCTCAGCGTCGATCCCCCTCCGCCCGACCTGATGAAGCGGCCGCCGCGGAAGCCTGGCGAAAGCATCCTGAACAGAGGCATGGCCCTTTCCATCGTCGCGATGAGCGCATTAATAGCCGCCGCCGTGCTTGGCGTCTTCTGGTGGGGCATGCGGACCTATCCAGGGCTCGAGCCGCAGCTCTATATAGACAGGATCGAGACGCTCGCGTTCACTGCGCTCGTCCTCATGGAAATCGTCCGGCTCCAGGTCATCAGGTCGGAATACCATATCGGCATTCTCAGCAACCGCTGGCTCGTCCTGGCAGTGGCGCTGAGCCTGGCGCTGCAGCTTGCGGTCATCTATACCCCCCTCAACAGGTTTTTCGGCACTGCCCCGCTTTCCCTCGCCGACTGGGGGATCATCCTGGGAGCCAGTGCGGGGGTATTTGCAGTCAACGCTCTTGCATTCTTGTTTATCCGAAGAACTTTTTCAGGCGGAAGAGAAACAGGATCAAAAGCAGCAGGATGAGGAGCTTGACGACCCAGAACACGATTTGATACCCGATGGGCTGACGTTTCACCTTCTGCAGGAATTTACGCGGCATGCTTCCTCTTGATGATCTTCATGCGGAAGATGTTCTCGCGCTCTGCCTCCTCCAAACGAAGCTGGATGAAGCTCTTCGTCCTATCGAGCTTCGGGATCACCTCGAACTCGAGCGCGTTGACGCGGCGCTTGGTCTTCTCGATCTCCTTGAGCAGCTTGCGCATGCTCGTCTCGATCTCGGCAGCGCGCACCACCTTCTCCACAACCTTTTCGTATTCAGCCGCCGCCTCGTCGACAGCAGCCGACGTGTACAGCCCATAGCCGCGGTTGAGCGCGGTCTTGCGGAGCTCCACCTCGCCGATGTTCGGCACCACCACGCCCATGATGTTCTTTCTTCCGATTTCGACCTCAGGCGAATTCGCCACCGCGAGCGCCACGGAACGGATTTTTAGATCCGACTCGATGACCCGCGCCAGGCTCATTTTCTGCAGGGCCCTCTTGTATTCTTCCGTAAGCTCTCCTCGAACATTCTTGACCTTTTTCAGGATCTCAAAGAAGTCGAGGATGAGGCCGTCGCGCTTCTTCTTCAGGAGGTTGTAGCCGGACTTGGCGAGCTTGATGCGCTTCTTCAGCTCCATCAGCTCTGAGCGTGTCGGCTTGACGTTCTGGGTCATGCTGCGCCCGGTTGGGAATATTTTTTCTTCAGCTCGGGGGAGATCCTCGTCAGCTCTTCTTGCGGGATAGGGCTGAAGAGGTTCCAGCCCAGGCCGAGGGTGTCCAAAATGCCCCGGTCCTCATCTTTCTTTTGCGTCACGAAGCGCTTTTCGAAGGCTTCAGCGAATTTCAGGAAGCGCTTGTCCCTCGCTGAAAGGGCTTCTTCCCCAACGATGGCCACGAGGCCGCGCAAATCCCTTCCCTCAGCATAGCCAGCGTAGAGCTGGTCTGACACTGCCTTGTGATCCTCGCGCGTGCGCTTCGGACCGATGCCGAGGTTCATAAGCCGGGAGAGCGAAGGGAGCACGTCGACAGGCGGATACACACCCTTCCGGTGCAGCTCCCTGCTCAGCACGATCTGGCCTTCTGTGATGTAGCCGGTCAAATCGGGGATAGGGTGCGTGATGTCGTCGCCCACCATCGTCAGGATCGGGATCTGGGTGATGCTGCCCTTCTTGCCCTTGATGACGCCGGCGCGCTCATAAATCTGCGCAAGGTCTGTGTACATGTAGCCAGGATAGCCTCTCCTTCCCGGCACCTCCTCGCGGGCCGCGCCGATCTCGCGCAGGCTTTCGCAGTAATTCGTCATGTCGGTGAGGATGACGAGCACGTGATAGCCCTTCTCAAAGGCGATGTACTCGGCGGCGGTGAGCGCCATTCTCGGCGTGACCAATCTTTCGACGGCCGGATCATCAGCGAGATTGAGGAACACGACCGCCCTGCTCAGCGCGCCGGTCTTCTGGAAGTCCTGGATGAAATACTGCGCCTCCTCATTTGTGATGCCCATGGCCGCGAACACGACGACGAACTGCTCACCCTCGCCCAGCACCTTCGCCTGCCGCGCGATCTGGAGCGCGATCTCGTTGTGCGGAAGCCCGGAGCCGGAAAAGATGGGCAATTTCTGCCCGCGCACGAGCGTGTTGGTGGCGTCGATGGTCGAGATGCCGGTCTGGATGAAATCGTGCGGCGAGCCGCGGGAATAGGGGTTGATGGCTGCGCCGATGATGTCCATCTTCTTTTCGGGGATGATGGGCGCCTTGCCGTCAATCGGCTTGCCCGCGCCGTTGAAGACCCTGCCGAGCATCTCTTCAGAGACCCCGAGCTTCAGCGTCTCCCCGAGAAATCTGACTTTGGCCCCTTTCCCGATGCCTGATGTGCCTTCGAAGACCTGGACGACGACAAGCTCCTCGGAGGTGTCGAGCACCTGGCCTGTCTTCACGTCCCCCGACTCCAGCGCGATATGCACGATGTCGCCATAGCCGATGGCATCGGTTTTCTCGACGAAGAGCAGGGGGCCGGCGACCCGCGTTATAGTTTTGTATTCTTTCATTGCGATCACCCGAGCGCCGCGAACTCCTGCTGGAGAGCCTTCTCCACGGAGTCCAACAGCTTCTCATAATTCTTCTCGAACTTGGAGTTCACGATCTCGTTCTTTGCCTTGACCTCCAGGATCTTCTGGATGCGTGTGCCTTTCTGCAGCGCCTCCTGGCCAAGGTCCCTATAAAGCAGGATGGATTTCATGATGCGCCGCGTCTTCTGCAGATCCGAAAACGTGTCCACTTCATGGAAGGCGCTCTGCTGGAGGAAGAACTCCCGGATCATGCGCGCCACCTCAAGCGTGAGCTGCTCCCGCTCCGGCAAAGCGTCTGAGCCGACGAGCTGGACGATCTGCAGGAGCTTTTCCTCTTCCTGCAGGATGCTCATGAACTCGTTGACGAGGCTCCTATAATCCTTGTTGACATGTTCAGCGTACCAAGGCTCCAGGATATCGAGATACAAGCTGTAGGAGGTGAGCCAGTTGATGCTGGGGAAATGCCGTCTCTGCGCGAGCTTGGCGTCAAGGGCCCAGAATGTTTTGGTGACGCGGAGCGTGTTCTGCGTGACCGGCTCGGAGAAGTCTCCGCCGGGCGGCGAGACCGCGCCGATAAGTGTCACACTTCCTTCCTTTTCTCCCGACAGAGGATGCACCCTGCCCGCGCGCTCGTAGAACTGGGCAAGGCGCGTCGCGAGATAGGCCGGATAGCCTTCCTCGCCGGGCATCTCCTCGAGGCGGGACGAAATTTCCCGCATCGCCTCAGCCCAGCGCGAAGTCGAGTCCGCCATCATTGCCACGCTGTAGCCCATGTCGCGATAGTATTCGGCGAGCGTCACGCCCGTATACACAGAAGCTTCTCTCGCCGCTACCGGCATATTTGACGTGTTCGCGATGAGGATGGTGCGGTTCATCAATGGCTTGCCTGACTTAGGGTCTGTCAACGCAGGGAACTCGGACAGCACTTCCGTCATCTCATTGCCCCGCTCCCCGCAGCCGACATAGACGATGATGTCCGCGTCGCACCATTTGGCGAGCGTCTGCTGGGCCACTGTTTTTCCGGCGCCGAACGGCCCGGGGATGGCTGCCACGCCGCCCTTCGCGACGGGGAACAGCGCGTCGAAGATGCGCTGGCCGGTGATGAGCGGCAGAGTAGGGTTGAGCTTCTTCGCGACCGGCCTCGGCTTCCTGACAGGCCACACCTGCTTGAGCTTCAGCTCCGTGCCGTCGTCGAGCGCGCCGATGGCTTCGTCCACGGTGTATTTTCCGGACTTGAGCTCGGCGATCTTCCCCCCCTTGCCTGGCGGCACCATGACGCGATGGATCAGGCCGGGGGTTTCCTCAACTTCTCCGATACTATTGCCTCCTTCCACCTTGTCTCCTTTCTTGGCTGTCGCCTTGAAGTCCCATTTCTTCTTGGGATCGAGGCCTGGAGCGTCGAGGCCCCTGAAGATGTAATCGCCCTGCTCCTTCTGGAGCACCGGCAAGGGCCTCTGGATGCCGTCATAGATGCTCGTGAGCAAACCGGGGCCGAGCTCGACGGAGAGCGGCTTGTTCGTATTGAAGACCGGCTCCCCGGGCTTCAGTCCTGATGTATCCTCATAGACTTGGATGATCACTTTGTCTTCCGCGATCTGGATGACTTCTCCCATGAGGCGCTCCTTGCCGACGCGCACGACATCGTACATCTTCGCGGCCATCCCTTTTGCCACGACGACCGGCCCTGCGACGCGGAAGAGCGTTCCCTGCATTCCTTGTTCCTTTTCTGCCATCTTCATTCACCTGTTTCCATACCTATCCGCCTTTCCAAAGGTCCACTCCGATGGACTTGATGATGAGCTTCCTGATGTCGTCGTCGCCTGCCTGTGTCGAGAGGGCGATGAAGACCGGCTCTACGCTGTCCAGGAGCTCCGCCTTCTCATGGCCGTCGAGCCAGCCCAACGCTTCCTCGTCGGTGATGACAATGCCAATCTCCTTGCTTGCCCGCAGCCTGTGGGCCTCGTCAAGCACTGCCTTGCCATCGCGGACTGTGACGGCATTGCGAATGCCCGCAAGCTGGAATCCGAGCGTGAAGGCTTCAGTCCCCAGGCAAGCAACCTTCTTCATGCGATCACCTGCGGCTCGATGAGGGCCATGTCAATGCCGAGATGCTTGGCCTTGACGATCTTCTTGATGTTCTGGATCTCGATTTCCTTGGCGAAGAGATAGCTGAGGATGGCATAGATGGAAAGGGGGTCCTGATGCTCGAAGCGCAAGGTCTTTTTCAGCAAATGGGTCTGCAGGGCGCTTTCAATGGCGATCAGGGAACTCAAATCCGTTATTTCCGGATAGCGTTTGGAAAGATGGGCCAGGATTTCCGCGTCCTGCTCAAGGCCGAACAATTTCCTGAAATACTCATTATCGGGATCCTTCTGCGGCAGGATGAGATACGATTGCAATTCCTCTTTTGGAAGCTCCTTTCTCAACCGGAGGAAGGTGAGGATGTTGGCGTGATGCACTTGGGTGAGGAGAAAGTTCCTGAACAGCTCGCCCTGCCTCGGAATGCGTTTGGTGAACTCCAGGATCGCCGTGAAATAAAAGCGGTCCAACTGGCTCTCGACTGAAGAAAGGGACTTGTCCTTGAGTCCTTTGAATATCTCTTTGAATGGCGCGAAATCATAGGGCAGCTCTGCGACCATCTCATCGACGCTGGCCTTCGAAAACAGCTCCACGGAGAACTCGCCGCGGATCCTTCCGACCCCGATGATGAGCCGACGCGCCTCCGGCGTGCTGAGGCCGGCGAGCTTCGCGCGCATGAGGGTCTTGAAATTCTCGATGTCGTACTTCAGGATATACGCGTCGATCATGAGGTTGTACGAGTCCGGGGAGATGCGCTTGAGCTTCTCCACGGCGCGCCTCAGGTTGAGCGGCAGGGCCTGCTCGATCAGCTCCATGCCCGCGTATTTCACCCCATACTCATTGATTTCCTGGCGATAGGTGCTTTCGGCAAGATAGTTGGAGATCTCGCTCAGCGACATCTTCATGAGCTTGGGATACTCTTCCTTCGGGATGAGCAGCGTGCGCATCACGCGGGTGCGCACATACGTGTAGGGGCTCTCCCTCAGCCAGATCTTGTTTCTCATGTTAGTGGAACAGCGCGGCGGCGATCTCTCGCAGATGCCTTTCCGCCGCGCGGGCTAAAATCTCGTCATAGGTGTAATTGAGGCTCACAGTTCCGTCCTCGTTTTCAGCGATCAGGCCTCCCGTGATGTCCGCCGGCACGGCCTTCGGGCCCAGCAGCTTGATGTCCTGCTTCCTGCAGAGCACGCGGGCGACGTCAATTTCCTCCTGCGCCTTCTTCAGGAGCGCCTTCAGGGTGTCGGCTCCGAGCTCGTGCTTCGCCTTCTTGACGCTATCCGCGATGAGCTTGCGCTTCCGCTCGAGCAGGAGATGGCTCGCTTCGCTCTTGGCCTCGGATTCCCTGATCTGGGAGAGGCGCTCGAGCTCCCGCTGGAACGCCTCTTCCGCGGCCTTGCGGCGCTGTTTCATCTCCGCCTTGAGCTGCGCATCCAGCTCCTTCTTCTGGATCTCACTCTCTTTGGAGATGCGATCGAGCTCTGCCTGCATATTCCCGAGCAGCTCTGCCTTGACTTCTTCAAGTCCCATCAAGCACCCTTATTTGGCGAGGCCGAGGATGAAGAACGCGATCGCAAATCCGAAAATGACGATCGTTTCTGGGATTACGGTGAGGATAAGCCCTTTTCCGAAAAGCTCTTCCTTCTCCGCCATAGCTCCGATGGCCGCACTGCCGATGGCTTTCTCCGCCCAGGCCGCCGCGATCGCGGATCCCGCAATCGCCAAAGCTGCGCTAAAGGCAATCATTCCTGTTGAATTACTTGCTAGGTTTGCTACTGTTTCTGCTACTGCCATGTTTTTTCCTCCTATTTCGCCCCGAAGGGGTTGAACGTGATGCCTCCTCCTTTGTAAAACTTGCTAAAGAGCTCCACATAATGGAGCCTGAGGGCGTGCAAAAAGCTGCCCATGATGCCGATGGCGATATTAAGCACATGGCCGACAGCGAGGATCAGGATGGCCACGGCGATCATCGCGCCTCCGGAGGCGAAGAGCTGGGACGAAAGGTCATTGATGACCAGCGCCAGGCCGACGGAGGAGAGGCCGATGGCCATGAGGCGCAGATAGCTGAGGATGTTGCTGAACAGGGCCGGAATCTCGACCACGCCGATGATGCCCTCTCCCTTGTAAAGCATGACAGCAGCCACGAGAATGATGGCCATGGCGGCGAGCTTTCCTGCCGCTCCCGGAAGCGCGATTCCTGCCATACTCAGGCCCAGCACCACGACGCCCGCTTCCAGCACGAACCACCCACCCTTGGCGAAGATGGCAGTTTTTATACCATGGGACCGCATCTCGTTGATGAAGCCGGTGACGAGACCGGCATTGATATGCACGATGCCGGCGAAGACCGCGGCGATCACCAAAGGATTCAGATCATGCTCTGGGTTCCTGTTCACTAGGGGATGGTACAGCTCAAACCCGAAATATTCCCCGAAGATGGCGCCGAAGAACATGGTTGCGATGCTGGAGAACATCAGGATGTTGAAGAAGCCGGAGAACTGGGGCATCTTTTTCTTGAGGAGGAAGAACAAGAGAAGAGTGACTGCGCCATACCCCATATCGCCTAGCATGAAGCCGTAGAGGATGGGAAAGGTGATGAACAGGAACCAGGTGGGATCAATCTCGCGGTACTTGGGCAGCGTATACAGATTCAGGAAGAACTCGAAACTCTTCACAGCCTTGGGATTCTGGAGCTGGACAGGCACAATGTCATGGTGGTCGATATCAAGGACTTCAAAATGCAGCCGGTCCTTGCTTGCTTTTTTCAGGGCTTCCATCGCTGACGGGAGCTCCGCCTTCGGCACGAAGCCGTGGATGAGGAATAATTGCTCCGTTTCCTGGAACCTGAGCGGCGCCTCGGCTTTCGCGAGCTCCTCATGGAGGCTCTGGATGGCGACAGGCAGGGAGAAAGCGTAGCTTTTTTTCAATGATTCACGCTCCTCTGCCACGGATTTCTTGGCTGCGTGGGCCTGGGTGAGGGCTTTCTTTGCGTCGGGAAGTGTGAGCTCTGCGACCTCTCCGGCGTCGAGAGAAGCGAAATCCTGCTTTACGAGAAGCGCCTTGATCTCCATTGCGTGAGCGCGGTCAGCGAAGAGCGCGATCGTGTCTTTCCTGCCGTCCTTTTCCGCGTGCAGAAGGAACCGGCTCGTGATCTTCTCCAGCTGCTCCTTCAGAAGCGCGCTGTTCGATACTGTTCCGATAAACCATTCCAGGGAGGAATAGGGCCGGAGCTGCCTGGGCTCGATTTTGAGGCGATGGAGCGCGTCGAGCTTTTCGAGCTGGCGGCTTGCGCTGGCAGCTTGTTCATCCGCGGCTTTTGTCCGCCTATCCAAGATCTGAAGCTTTTCAGCAAGCGCGTCAATCTCCGCGAGCATCCTGTGATTCGGCTTTTTTGACAATGCGCTGGCTTCAGGGATGCCGAGCTGGGCAGCGGCTGCGCGGGCCTTGACCAGGGCCGCGGAGAGCTGGTCTGCGGAGGCGAAGGGCTTTCCCTGCTCGAGGCCCTGCACGCCTTTTTCGACGACATGGAGGATCTTCATGTCATACAGCCTGTCCAAGACCGGCGCCAAGACTGACTTCGGGCCGATGATCCTCAGTTTAGACATCTCTTTTAGCATGCGATCTCTTCTTCAATTTTTTTCAAAATGAGCTTGACGGCCTTCTCCTCGCTCTTCTTCGCCTTCTTCTCCATCTCGCCGGCCTGCTCCTCGGCCTTTTTCAGGAGGTCCGCGCGGCGCTTGTGCCACTGCTTTTCCGCCTCGGCGCGTCTTGAAGCCAGCTCCTGCTCCAGCTTCTTCTCCTCTTCCTCCTTTTTCCCAAGATATTCCTGCCTGGCCTTCTTGAGGTCAGCGTCCGCCTTCGTCCGGGCGGCCTCAAGCTGCTTCTTCATATGCTCTTCTGTCTTGTGAAGGTCTTCAAGGATTTCCATGGTTTCCCCGATGAGGATGGGCTTCTCTCGGTTTATAACGCTTTGCTCCTTACTTTATCTAGACTAAATACCAGCCCAGAATGGCTTTCTATTAATATCTTATGCTTTAGGTGGGTTTCTTTTTAGGCCTGCATTCCATCTGAAAATTGGCGTATTGGCAGCAGACGGCCATTTTCTTCGAAAATGTCCTCCTCGGCACCCCGAAGGGGGCATCCCCCGCCTCGGCTGCTGCCCGGAATCCTTCCGGCGAAACCGGCCTTCTTATTATAGGCATTTTGGCATACTGGGGGTTTTTCCGCAAGCTTTCCGGAATTTCCTGGCTCGGACATTAATAGGAGAGCGTGCTCATTTCTCTCATGTTCATCGAAATCCTTGCGGCGGTGTTGCTGGGGATCTCCATCGGGATCGTCACGGGCTAATATGACGACGGGATTCGGGCTTAAGCTGGCTCGCTTATGGCGCTGTATGAGTGCAATACAAACTATATGAACCAAGCCCCCGCCAGAGGGGTTTGGTGGAGCCCATAAGGATGAGCTACGACCGAATAGGAAATTGGAGAGTACGCATGAAAGGCAGACCAAAAGTGAGCATTTTTCAAAAGGTTGAGGAAATTAGGCAGCGTCTCAAAACTGTCATTCCTGAGGTAGATAGCACTAGGCTGCTTCCGATGCTGAGCCACTGCCGCCGCCACTATGAGGGAAAGCTCTACTATGGGAGAAGGGACCATCCGGACAATCGAGTCAGGGAATTGACCCAAGCGGAGCGGATTATCTATGACTATATGCTCAGGAGCGACCTCAATCCGAGCACCGCCTACCGCTGGTTCATCGCCACCCGGGTTCCTTTAGATATCAAAGAGAAGCTCGAAAGGGGGCTCATCAGCCAGAAGAAGGCGATGGAAATCTCGGCGAATAGGCGAAAAGTCAAGCATAGCAACCTCGGCCTGCTCATGATGGAAGAGCTGCGGACGCTCATCGGAGGGCTGTAACATGGGCCACAAGAACAAGCTTCCGGATGTGTTCAACACCGAGCAGCTGGTCAAGCTCTTCGACGCGATAGACCAGCCAAAGGTCGCCATTGCCGTGGCTGTGACCTTCTATTGCGGCCTTCGGATCTCTGAAATCTGTAATCTCAAGATTGAGCACGTGGACCTGACCGCAAGGAAAATCAAGATTGTGGACGCAAAGAACAGCCGGAGATTCGCAACGGGGTATGGGAATGACCGCTATGTGCCCCTGCCGCCACATATGATCAGCCCCATCAAGAAATGGCTGGAAATCATCCAGGGCGGGGTGTGGTTCCTGCCGTCAGACAAGAGCCCGGACACGCACATCAGAAAAAAGAGCCTCCACGAGCAGTTCAGGCAGGTACTTAAGAAGGCAGCGTTGCTCTTGCCTCTGTATGAGATAGATTTCGCCCAGAGGAACCATGGAATAATGGTCTCTAAACACAAGACCATCCACAAATACCACTACCATACGCTACGGCACGCCTATGCAACGTACTTGTGCGAGAAGGGGGTTGATATCTACACCATTTCCCATCTGCTCGGACACAAGGATGTCACCACGACTCAAATCTATGCGCGCATGAGCGACCAGCAGAAAACCAAAGCGGTTGAACTGGCGTTTGACACGCCCCTTCGGAGCCAGGTGCTTCCGGCACAGACGCGCACGATGGAAGACCGCATGCTCGAAATCAAGCGGCTTGAACTGGAGGTGAAGAAGATGGAATTGATGAGGTCAGGGGGGCTTGCGTTCAGTCCGTAGATTTTTTGGGCGTTCATGATTCATCGAAAAAACTCCCAATAGTTGGTTGCAGAGTCACGCACTGGACATCCCTGTGCCCACATAAGGTTAATAAGTTTGACCGCTTATCGAAAGGCATGGCCTTTTCCGAACTCATTGCACTGATTTGTCTAGTGGTAGTTATCGTCTTTCCCAATCTCTGGGCAAAGCTGGTTAGTGGTGTTATCCTGGTATTCCAATTGTATCTTGTGTTTATTGTCGAGGGGGCTGTTATCGATGCAGGGGTGGATGTGGGAGTTGGACTTCTCCAACAGTATAATCTCATTGATATTCCGGAAAGTGTGTGCCCTGGGAGTTTCAATCGTACCGAGTATTGTGTAGAGTTTGGCTTGGCCAACGGAAACCTGGATGGACAGGTGTTCGTGACTGGTCAAGTCAATGAGGTCATAGATGTGCAGTTTGAGACTGCTAAAAAGTCCTTTAGCTGCCCTTTGACAACAGGCAAAGCCTGTCAATTTGCTGAGATTAATTCGCTTGACGACCTTAAGATCAGTCTCACCGATAAAAAAGGAACCGCGGTTCTCACGTCCACTGATCTTGCAAAAGAAGTTAAGAGGATTACTCGGGCATTACGTGCTGCAAGAACAGCTAAGTGGCTGAATAAGGTTTTCTGATTTACAAGTTCCAAAGCAAGAAATCCCCTAGTTATTCCGAAGATTCCGCAAGATTCGGGTTCTTTCCCTTCAGCTCGCCCGCGATGACTTTCGTGTACAATTCATTGAATTTGCGCTCGAAGCTGAGGTCATGCTCCAGAGTCAATGACCTGACGTATGCAGAAACGGATTTGAACCCCTTGGCTTCCGCATTGTTTTTGATGCGCTCGTGCTGGTTCTTCGTTACCCGAACAAAAATGGATTTGTTGCTGACCAAAGTTTCCTCCACCCCTTTTTATGGTCCTCTAAGGGAAGCCCCTTATCGATACCCCCAACGCTTCTTTGTAGGAGGTGATATATGAGGGTATACCTTATATTCTTTAGAAAATTATAAGGAATATTAATATCTGAAATGCGTTTTCCGGAAAGGTTTCGAAAATAAGGGGGAAATCCGGAAAGTTTACGGGAATGCCGGTCATTGGTTCCGGTGCTGGCGGATAAAACGAAGCAGTAGCCTCCTACTTTGTCTGATTGATGAAACGTTCTACCTCAAAGAGCAGGCCTTCGGAAGTTCTGTTCACCAGCTCAAATACATAAAATACGGGGCTGATATTCTGCATGCCTGTAAGCGTATCCGCCATCGTTCCATAACTGAGCGCCCAGGTCTTGTTGCCTTTTGTCGCAAGCTGGTCAAAGCGCGCCAGGAACTGGCTATTTGGCGAGTAGCTTACATACGCCTGGTGCTCAGAATTGAGCGTATACCCTGAAAGGAGGGCATTCTGGACCGCTTGCGCCAGTATCTGGTCGCCCTCGGCCTCATTTGCGTAATTTTTCTGCGTCGTGAAGCTGAATGTTGTATTGGAGCGGTTGAGGCCGCCGACTCCCGCCACGTCCAGGCTGAGGTAATGGGGTGTGGAGTTCAGCAAGCCAGAGATGCGCACCGATCCCGATGCCGCGAAGCTGCTATTGGAGGCCGTTCCAAGAAGATAAACAGATGTCCGGGCGGAATTATTGTACCATCTTAGGGTATAATTGCACAGCTGGTCGCACGTCCAGTTGATGGAGGAGCTTTGGTTGTCTGTGGAATAGTTCGCCAGGCCTGAAATCACGGGCCGCAGAACATAGTTGCCATTCGCGCTCCTGACATAGGGTGTGCTGTTGAAGTCATCATTTTCCAGGAAAAGGCGGTAC
>JAGVXW010000079.1 GCA_018303575.1 Candidatus Woesearchaeota archaeon | reverse complement strand
CCCCTGCTCGCGGAACCGAAGAGGATGATGGCCTCGGGCGCCGCGGCTACGTCCAGTCGATCAAGAAGGCCGATCTCCTCAAGCCGGAAAAGGAGATCCGATTTGAGGAAGGAACAATACAGATGGTACCGGCATGGAAATGGCTACTGGAAGAGCATACCTAAAAGTTTACGCCTTCTTCAGCTCCTGCGGCCATATGATGCCGATCTTCTGCAGCTCGCGGTTGAACTTGTCCGAGAAGTTTTGGTCGTAAGGGGGAACCCTTTTCCCATCGCCGCTCCGGCATCCTCCCGGAATCTACGCCAACATCCACTTCCATGCCGGGATCACCCGTATCGTAAGCCCGTTCACCTTCTCTTCCCTCTCTTCCCGCATCGTTATCAAAACGAGATCCCTGCACGCAAACTCCTCGCTGGCTTTTCCTAACGCTCTTGTCTCCCTTTCGAGCGTCAGGTAGCTGCTGGCATCGTAGCATACCTGTATCAGCTGCGTCACCTTCTTCCCCTTCTTGACAACAAAATCGACCTCCTCTTTCAGCGCGTTTTGATAGTAGGCGATTTCCTTGTTCCTTCTCGTCAGCTCCACAAAAACAAGGTTCTCAAGCAGCCTGCCTTTGTCGTCAATCCCATTGACCGTGAGGAGGCCGTTATCCACGAAGTACACTTTGGGGAGAGATTGCCCGCTCTTTTTATACGACTGGCTATGCTTCCTGAGGAAAAAGACAAAGAACGCGTCGTTCAGATACTCCGCGTACTTGTACAGGGCGTTTTTGCTTGTTTTCATGCCCCGCGATTTGCAGTAATTATAGAACTTGTGCATGGAAAACTCTGCCGAATTCAACAACGCCTTTATCAACTCCCGCATCACGCCTGTGTTCCTGATCTTCCCCCGCTCGATGACATCCCGGTACAGGGCGGTATCGAAAATATCCCGCGTTATCTTTTCCCGCTCCTTGCCATAGATGATGGCTTCCGGGTAGCCGCCCGAAACAAGAAATTCCTGGAAGAAGTGGATCAGCAGAGCTTTCTCATGCGAAGAGTACATCTTTTTTACCTCAAATCTCCTCGCAATCAAGAACTCTCCGAACGAAAAGGGGTACATCTGATAGGAGAGATTCCTCCCGCGCATGCTGGTGGCCACTTCCCTGCTTAAGAGCTTCGCGCTGGAACCGGATATGATGACAGAAATCCCCTCATCCAGGCTGCTCCTGACAAAGCGTTCCCATCCCGGAACATTCTGCACCTCATCCAGAAAAAGCCAGACCCTCTTTCCCTTGTTCTGTGGATAGAGCTCGTAATAGGTTTCCAGCATAACGCCCAGGTCCTTGCCCGCGGCTCCCTGCAGGTCCACCCGCTCGAAGTTGATATAGAGCGCCCTCTCCGTCCCGTGCTTCTGCCGTATTTTGGCGATCAGGAAGAACATCTCGAACGTCTTCCCCGCCCTTCTTGGCCCGATAATGGAAATCGCCCGCTGTAGGCCGCTCTCGACATCGATTTCCCGCGCCCTCGGAATCATCTCCGGCATGGCCTTCCCATGAAAATCCCGGATGAGCTCAGCCCATTTTTCCTTGCTTATCATGGTAGCATATAAGAGGAAACTATTTATAAATGTTTCCTTCTATAGAAGCAGGATCTTCCTAGCTGAGATTACGCCTTCTTCAGCTCCTGCAGCCACATGATGCCGATCTTCTGCAGCTCGCGGTTGAACTTGTCCGAGAGGATGTAGGTTTTTTTATAGAGATCGTAATAGATGAGCCCCATGCTCTTCATCGGGGTGAGGATCCGGTCGTAGAACTGCCTCTTATTATAAGAGAGCTTCACTTTCTTTCCCCGGTATTCGGGCTCGTCGATCTCCGTCACATATTCGCCCTCGTGCAGCTTGGTGGCGATGAAGCTCATCTCGGTCTTGGTGAACTGGCTGCCGTTGTTCTTCATCGCCTTCACCAAAACTTTTGCGACGATCTTCTGCTGCTTCGTGGCGAAGAGAATCTCGAAGATGTCCTCCGGCAGGTTGAACGCGTCGAATAATATGACCATCTTTCCCCCAGAAGACCTAGAGACGGACTTCTATATAAAGATTCGCTTCCCTATACCCGCATGTCAAAAACCACCCTGCGAAGCTGGTTAGCTCAATAGATATGCTAATTATTACTCACAAAATACAAAAATAATGGGGTAAACAGAATAAGAGAGGAAGTTTTCTCTTTTGCGGCAGCTTACTTACATAATGAGATCCTGGGAAAAAATCACTACATAATACACAACATTTTTAAACTGGTATGCATAAATGGCCTACAATAGATGAGAAAAATCCCCTATCAGTATGGAAAAACGGGAAGGCGGTTATTACAGAATAATAACTTATTCTTTAACTATGTAAAAATTTACTTACAAAACATATTTATTGATGTCTTTCCTTCTAAAGTCCGTCGGATGGGATTACCTTATAATAAATTAAAGAATTATTACGTGTAAAACTACTCACAAAATATATGAGCTGAACCAAGTGAAGGCCATAGGAACCCAGAAGGCGAGCCGCTTCAGCCAGCAGTACCTCTCCGCTGTCGCGTCCGAGCACCAGAGCGCGCTGGCTGAGGCAGGCGCTCTTCTCGCGTCCTTCGAAGGAGCTGGACTTTCTTCCCAGTCTGCGATGGAGCTGGCTTCGCACGCCGAGCGCTACGCGTCAATCCCTGTCGGAATCTTCCGCTCGGAGCTGGGGCCGCTGGAGGCCGTGGTGAAATACTGCCGCGATGTTTTGCAACTGCCGGTGCAAGCTATCGCGCGGCTCACGCACCGGTCCGCGTCTACGGTGAGCATCAGCTACCGCAACGCCGTTGCGCCGCTGGTCATAGATCTGGAATTGAAGGACATCAACTTCCGCAAGCTTCGCGTGCCCCGCCCTCATTTGTTTATCCCCGGCTCGGCCCTTGCGCCTGAGCTTTCCATCCTGGAGGCGGTCTGCCTCTACCTGCACACCAAAGCCGGCCTTCGCTTCGCCGACATCGCGCGGCTCCTGCACCGCGACCAGCGCACCATCTACACGGTTGTTTCCCGGGCGCGGAGGAAGAGATGAGCACTGCGGCAAGGCCGGACAGGGCAAAACTTAGTTTTGGCGGCCGTCGCATTGCTTCGCAATGCTCGCCGGACACCCCGACGGGGGCAACCCCCGTCCGGCCGTCGCCACCGACTGAACCCCGGCCAGCGGCGCCACGACCGACCCCAGCCAGACCAGCGCCGACTCCCGTCCGGCCGGCGCCATCCTTGATTGAGCCACGGCCGCACACCCTTTCCTTGATTGTTCCGAGTTTCCGCGATCTCTTCAAGGAGAGCAAAGATTTGCATTCCTGCCTCGCGCATGCCCACGTTGTTTCGAGGCAGATCCACCATCTGGAGCGACATCACCGGAAAGGCCGCATCAGCGCAGAGCATCTCAAACGGGCGCATGAACAAAAACATGAAGGCAAAACAAGGCACGAGTGGCTTTCAGCCTGCGAGGCCTATGCGCGGGAGAGGGGCAAACGCATCCATCATCATCTGAACGAGCGTCTGCTGCAGCCTCCCCATCCCGGGATCACGGCGCTCCTGCTCGTGGCGCTCGCGCTCGGCTTCATCGCCCTGCTCACCCCTTCCCTCGTCGGCCTGGTCACGGGCGGCCCGGGGACCATCGCGCTCGGCCGGACGTTCGCCTCTGACGCTGTCGTGCCGCTCGGGATCTCAGGGATGTCGAGCTTCTGGGTGGACGGCTCGCACAGCGCAGGGTTCAGGGGCAAAGTGACGCTCCTCGATTCCTCAAGGGAATACGTGCTCGTCGATGAGCGGCCTGATATCTCCGGCATCCCCGTTGAAGGAGCGACATTGGCCGGGAGCTTCACCCTTTCCAGGACAGCGCCGGGGGTTGTCGCCATCACCCCAGCCGCAAATCTGGATGAAAGCGCATGCACGGTTTATTCGTACGCGGACACGCGCGCCTGCTTCGGCGACGGGATCTGCTGCGCGTTCCTCGACGCTGAGCAGAAAGGAGGGCAGTGGAACGAGACGCTCTACCTGCACAGCCAGAAGCCGGGCGTGACGGAAAGGACGGTTGTCACGGCGCAGCTCGCGTTCGCCAACATCAGCGTCGACCCCAGGAACGCTTTCTCTGACGTGAGATACAGCAACCGCAGCCGCATCCTCGTCGACCTCTTCGGGCAGCGGCAGCTTCCCGGCTCGTGCGGGGAGGCGTGCGGCCTGCGCGACTCCACCGGGCCGTACGCGTTGCGCGTCGAGGTACTCTCCGGCAGCATCACAATCTCGAATTACACGTATCTCGGCAGGCGCAACGAGGCGCCAAGGTTCTCGGCGCTGCCCAACCTCACGCTCAGGAAGGGAGAGCCGTACGCGCTCGACCTGTCCCTCTACGCATCAGACCCCGAGAACGACCCCCTGGAGTTCACCGTCTATCCTGCGCCTGGGCTGGACGTTACGTTTGATGGGATGAAGGCGGTGCTGACCGCCAATGCTTCCCCCATGTTCACGTTCTTCACGGCGAAGGACGCTGCGGGGATGGCGGTGTCGAACATCATCACGATTACCGCCGCAGATAAGAGCGGGCCTGTCGTGGCCGTTAACGCAAGCGCCGCAATCCCGCAGCGCGTCAAGGTGGGAGAGCCGGTGCGGTGGCTCCTTGAGGCGCCTGTGGAGAACGGCAGGGTTGTCCTCGAGCACCGGCCTCTCAACGTGACCGTGCGCGTCGGCGGGGAGGAGCTCGACGACCGGGACGTGGAAATCGTTGACGAGGGCAGGATCGAGAGCCTCAGGCAGTACGAGCTGGACCGCGAGCTTGAGGAGGCGCGCAAGAAGCTTGCGGAACAGCCCAGCGCAGAGCTTCTCAGCGAGGAGCGGCAATTAGCTTGGGAGGCGGGCACGGCAAGGGTGGCCGGAGGCATGAAGAAGCTTGTGTCAGGAGGCATCACCGGCTTTGCCGTTCGGGAAATCCCTGCTTTGAACGAGACCGCGCTGCTGCTGCCTGATGTTGCGGAGGCGGAGATTGAATATTACACAGAAGGGCCGACAGCTTTCGAAGAGCCCATCCCGAACGGCAAGCGCGTTACAATTTCCTCCGACATCCATTACACGGACATCCTGGCCTTCGCGAGCGTCCCCAACACCGAGCCGGGCCGGGTGAAGCTCTACCATGGCGGGGCGGCGGTGCCTTTCGACGGCTATGACACAGACCTTGACGGCAAGGTAGATTATCTTGAATGGACCGTGCCGAGCCTGAGCAGCCAGACGTACGAGATCATCCTTGTTGCCAGGGCGGAGCACCTGGACGAGAACCTCACGTTCATCGAGGACATCACCGCCTCTATCGCTGCGCGGGACGGGAACTGGTCACCCCAGATTTTCAACAACGAGACCGTGCGCGTGAGATTCGAGATTCCGCTCTCCTCCAACAGGGACATCACGCTCGGCTCCATCGCCGTGTACGTTGCGAACACATCAGCGCAGGTCGCCGAGTTCCCCAACATCACGGAAGGAAGATATTCCGTGTACCTCACCGGCCTGAACGGCACAGCGGACACCTTCGACCTGCGCGTGCTCGGCTCTTCCCTGGAGTTCGACCATATCATCGACCCGTCGATCGACCTTATCTCCTTCCAGGACCCGACCCCCTCTGACGGAACGGTGGGCGGACAGAACTTCACCATCAATGTCTCTGTCCGTACAAACTCAGGAAACCTCACGGAATTCGAATGGGTCTGGAACAGCACCAACATCTCAATCTACAACGCTTCCCTGATGCTGTTCCTGCCCATGGGCAATGTCAGTTCCGCGGGAGAGGGTGCCACCATTGTCAAGGACCTCGGCCCGTACGCCACTGGGGCAGGCCTGGTGGGGAACGTCAATGAGACTGTTTGGGCAAAGTACGGCTTCGGAGTGGAGCTTGAGCCCGAGCCCATCGAGTCCCTCACAGCCGCCGGCAACTCCAGGGCCAACTTCACCTTCGCGAACAAGAGCTTCACCCTCGGCCTCTGGGTCAACCTCACCCGGTCCACCTATGAGGTGAACACCCTCTCCGTCTCCGATACCATCTCGACCCTCCAGTACTGGCTCTATTACAACACCTCGAGCAACCTCACGTTCGCGGTCTTCCAGGACGGAAGCAACGTCGCAAAGCAGGTGAGCTGGAACAGGAACCTCAGCTACGGCTCCTGGTACTATGTTTTGGCCTATTACGACCCCTTTTCCGGGGTGATCGGCATCTCGGTGAACGGCAGCCAGCCGGTCACGCAGCCGTACACCGGCGGGCTTTACATCCCCATCAGCCCGATGACCATCCGCTTCGGCACCTACGCCGGCGGAGACGGCCAGGCTCCCCTTGAAGGAGTCATCGACCAGGTCGCGCTGTGGAACACGACGTTCTCAGCCGTCCAGATCCAGCAGCTCTACGCCAGCGCGCTGTTTTTGGTGCAGAGGGACATCTCTACCGCGAACAACAACTGGACCTTTGTCTCGAGCCCCCTGCCCGCCGACGGAAACTATTCCTACCGCGCCCAGGCGACGACAGCGGGCGGCTCCAACTCCACGGGCCAGAGGACGCTCACGGTCGACCTCACCGGGCCGCAGATCAGCTTCGCATCTCCCACGCCGGCGAACGGCTCGACCTCTCCTTCCCTCCAAATCAACGCCAGCATCATCGAATCCTCATTGGATGAGATTGTGTTCAACTGGAACGGCACGAACACCACAATCTACAATGGATCTTTGACGCTGCTGATGAACCTCGACAACAGAAGCGCTTTAGGGGAGAACGACTCGCAGGTGCTCGACCTGTCGAACTCCAAGAACAACGGCACCTGCTCTGGGACAACGTGCCCGACGCTCAACGCTACCGGAAAGTATGGCGGGGCGAGGACGTTTGATAACAGCGATGATAAGATCAATGTTTCAGGTTTTAGCGTTCCTGACACGCATACTGTCTCTTTTTGGATGTATCTTCCACCAGGGGATGGGGGTTGGGACCAAATACTGGCGGTTAAAGGTGACGAAACAGATAGAGTGCCCGGCATCTGGGCTGTCGAGTCTAGCCCCAACAGAATCCATTGGAGATATGACGCAGGTAATATCGGATTTAATGCTGTTGGGCCAGGAGGCGAAAATACGGATTTCGCTAACAACACCTGGTACCATATTGTCGGCGTAAAAAATGCCAGTACCTTGTATCTTTATGTAAACGGAACCTACATAGCCTCTGTTGCTGTGCCAAGTTCTATGACTTCTCCAACAAACCCCTACCTCACGCTTGGCGCAACAGCCTTTGCACCCCGACTCATGACGTTAGATGACGTCGCCATCTGGAACCGCACGCTTTCATCATCCGAGATTCAGCAGCTCTACCTCACCTCCCTCACCAAGTACAATTCTTCGGACTGGAGCCTCTATACGAACCAGTCCAACCTGACTGAGAGCCAAATCTATACCTTCCAGGCCTACGCCCGCGACACGCTGGGCAACCGGAACCAGACCGAGCTGAGAACTGTTACGCTCGGCACCCCGCCAGCAATCAGCTTCACGTCCCCCACGCCGGCGGATGGAGCGGCGCTGAGCACCCTCTACGCGCAAATCAATACCAGCATCATCGATTCGTCTTTGAATGAGGTTGCGTTCACGTGGAACGGCACCAATTACACGTTCTACAACGATTCTTTGGTGCTGCTGATGAACTTTGACAACAGGAGCGCTTTAGGGGAGAGCAACTCCAAGTTCCTTGACCTGTCAAAATACCAGCACAACGGCTCATGCTCGGCGTGCCCGGTTGTGAATACTACGGGCAAGTAT
>JAGVXW010000080.1 GCA_018303575.1 Candidatus Woesearchaeota archaeon | reverse complement strand
GGCCAGGAAAAAGGAATCCCTGCTCTTCGACCTCATCGCGAAGCTGGTGTATCTGATTGACACAGAGGGATTCCTGCTCTCCGGCGTCGAATCGCTGAAAATCTCCCGTTCGGCAGAGGGATACTCGCTTAAGGCAACCCTCACTGGAGACGCCGCTGAAGGGTACGAGATCAAAACGCAGGTGAAGGCCCCAACCTATAGCGACATGTTTATTAAAGAGGAGAAAGGCCAGGTCACGATTCAAATGGTATTGGACATATGAAGCTGAAAAAACTCAACAACTATTCCTATCTCGTCGAGAAGGAAGGCAAGATGAACGTCCCGGTCAAGATTTTCGCCTCTGAGAAGATCATGGAGCAGCTCGAAAAAGACCGGTGCATCCAGCAGGGCATCAATGTCGCCGCGCTCCCCGGAATCAAGGGCTGGAGCATCATGATGCCCGACGCGCACCAGGGCTATGGCTTCAGCATCGGCGGAGTTGCGGCGATTGACAAGAAGGAAGGGTGCATCTCGCCGGGGGGAGTCGGTTTCGATATCAACTGCCTTCCGGAAGGCGCCCGTGTCTTGTCTGATCTGGGCCATTATAAACTTATTCAGGAGTTTGAGCAAGAATTTGTCGAGATTGATCAAAATCAGCATCCTCTTGCCTTAAAGTCGAAGATCGCTTTGACTTCCTTGGCCTCTTTTGACCAGGAGAAAAAAATCTTCGCCGCCAAAAAGCCATCTTTTTTCATGAAGAAGGCCTCCGACGGAAAGCTTGTCTCTCTTCGGACTGCGCTGGGTTTTGCTCTTAAGGCGACACCCGAACATCCGATTCTGACAGAGCACGGCATGAAGCCCGCCGGAGAGCTCAAAAAAGGCGATAAGATCGCGATCTATCCTTTTGAAGGCGTCGCCCATGCGCCGCCTGCGGAGCGCCTCCTTGTGCCAGAATCCTCCTTCAAAGGCCAGCAAAAAGACGCGCTGACAGAGAGAGGCCTGCTCCCTCTCCATCTTTCCCATCCCCAAATGCCCCTCCTTGCGCGATTATTCGGCTATCTCCTCGGAGACGGCTCTATTTACTTTTCAGGGAACAAGGGGTATGTGAACAGCTATGGCTCAAAGGAGGCCCTTCTTCTCGTCCAGCAGGATCTTGCGTCGCTGGGATTCCAGTCCAAGATTTACGGGAGGACCCGGAATCACGCAATCCCGACGCGTTACGGCCTCGTGGAGTTCACAGCCAACAATTATGGGCTGCATTGCGCTTCACGTTCCCTTGCCAATCTCTTTTATAGTTTAGGATACCCCAAAGGAGACAAGGCCGTAACTCCATATCTTCTTCCAGAATGGCTGACTTCTGCTCCTTTGTGGATAAAGCGCCTCTTCTTGTCGGGCTTTTTTGGGGCGGAGCTCTCTAGTCCAAGAACCCATACCAAGACCGGATTTGGCTGTCCCACCCTTTCCATCAACAAGAATGCCGCCGCTATAAAATCAGGCAGGGCCTTTGCCATACAGCTGATGCTCCTCCTTGAGGACCTTGGCATCGAGACGTATCATCTGCAGGAGCGCGACGATTTCCATAACCGCTTTGGGGAAACAAAGCGCCTGAAGATTCTGATTTCAGCACAGGAAGAGAATCTGATGCGGCTCTGGTCCCACATCGGATTCGCGTATAACCCCAAGCGCAGCCTTCTTGCCGATATCGCCTTGCTCTATATCCGGGAGAAAAAAAGGATAACCCTCCGCCGCCGGGAAATAGCCAGCAAGGTCAAGGCCTACCGAATGAAAGGGCTGTCATTGCGTGAGGTGCAGGCGCTCTTTGCTTCTGCTCCTGTGAACGCGCGTTTCATCGAGCGCCATTATTATGGTAATGCAGGGCAACGCATTAACCTGGACTTTGACAGCTTTGAGGAATATGTGAAAAAGCGGGAAGCCGAGCACCAAAGGAATGGGTGCTTTTTTGACGCTCTTGAAGATGCAGCCCTTCAACCCTATACCGGAAATGTATACGATTTTACTATTCCAGAAACCCACTCTTTCATCGCGGATGGCGTTGTCGTCTCCAATTGCGGAGTCCGCCTCTTAACTTCGAACCTCACTCGCGAGAACGTGTTACCCAAAATCAAGCCTCTCCTTGACCGCTTGTTCGCGCGCATCCCTCCAGGTGTAGGCGCGAAGGCAACATTAAGACTAACTATCGAGGAGATGGACGAGCTTCTGAAGGAAGGCGCGCCGTGGATGGTGAAGAAAGGCTATGGCGTCGAGGATGATGTTGAAAACTGCGAAGAGCACGGCAGGATGGAAGGCGCTGATCCGAAACTCGTCAGCAATGAAGCCAAGAACAGGGGCCGCGCCCAGATTGGCACCCTCGGCGCCGGCAATCATTTTCTCGAGGTGCAGTATGTTGGGAAGATTTTCGACAAGGAGATCGCCAAGGCCTTCGGCATCGAAAAAGAAGGGCAAGTCGTCATCCTCATCCACTGCGGCAGTCGCGGCCTCGGCCACCAGGTCTGCACCGACTATCTCAGGAAGCTGGAGGAAGCCTTTCCGGAAATTGTCGCCGAACTCCCGGAAAAGGATCTCATCTACGCGCCCTCAGACAGCCATCTCGCCCACGAATATTACAAGGCCATGTGCGCGGCAGCGAACTTCGCCTGGTCCAACCGCCATATGATCGGCCACCAGGCGAGGAAGGCATTCAAGGAAATCTTTGGCGATGCTGTCGAACTCCACACCGTCTATGACGTCTGCCATAACATCGCCAAAGTGGAGGAGCATGAGGCGGATGGCGAGAAGTTCACCGCCTGGGTGCACAGGAAAGGAGCCACGCGCGCCTTCGGCCCGGGAAGGAAGGAGCTGCCCAAAAAATACCAGAAGACCGGCCAGCCGATCTTCATCCCCGGAAGCATGGGCACCTCAAGCTACGTTCTTGTCGGCACGGAGAAGGCGATGAAGGAGAGCTTCGGCTCGACGGCTCACGGCGCTGGCCGCGTCATGTCCCGCCACGAGGCCAACAGAACTTGGAGGAGCGAGGACATCAAGGCCGAGCTCGAGAACAAGCAGATCTACATCAAGGCCGCGTCCTGGAAAGGCATCACCGAGGAAGCCCCGCTCGCCTACAAGGATGTGGATGAGGTTGTCCGTGTCTCCCACGAGGCCGGCATCGGCAAGCTCGTCGCCCAATTGAAGCCGATGGGTGTTGTGAAGGGGTAGCTGTTTGAAGATTTCACAGAAAAATGCTCCTGGCGCAAACGGGCGAAGTGTCAGAAATGCTTTGCATTTCTGAGCATGCTCAGAGTTTTTTGAAACTCTGACATATGTGAGCCCGAGGTTTTGCGAGGCAAAACCGGTTTGCCTGCCAGGGGGAGCATTTTTTTGATGTTGAGAATCTCCTTGATCTGCTCCTTCAGCATCTCATTCGTATCATAGTCAAAGAGTCGCGCCACAACAATCTCCTTGGTCTCGCCCTGGTCGATCAGGCCATAGGCGAACTTGTCTACCGTCACCGGCAAGGTTGCCCCCTTGCTTATTCGCCCTGGCGCGGACGTGACGCGCAAGCGATTCTTGGTCTCGTTCGTGGACAGCCGGTCGTACCAGTAGATTTTCACCAGCGGAGTGAAATCCTTGTAGCCGTTGAAGATCGTGTAGGTGATGCTGCTCATCTTGAGCGGCTTGCCCTCCGGAGAAAGGTAATCGATGCCAGTGATGGCGAAATTCAAATCATCCAGCGTCCCTCCAGCCGCCGTCGCATTTGTTGCATTCGTGACATTCTCTGCGATTGGCGGAGGCGCCACAGGCGCAGCTTCCTCCACTGCCGGCGTTATTGCTGTCAGGTTGGCTGGTTTTGCGGGAGGCGCCGCGGCCTTCACCGGCTCCTGCTCCGGCTTGAAGACGAAAAACAGCAGCACGAGAATCACGAGAATGTAAGCGGCATGGATGAAGATCCGCCTGCTGATGGAGAAGCTGACATGGATGGCGTCCCGAGGCTTCTTCGCCCCGGAGAGCTCCTTGCGCTCCTCTTTCAGGTTGATGACCTCATCGAACGGGTTGGCCATAGCCACGCGTTGGATATTGCAGGTATTTAAAGCTTGTTTTCTGCGTAGCCAGATGAACTGAGAAAATAAAAAAGCAGGATAAAATGCGTGCGACGGTCATTTTGCGCGGCAAAATGCCCTACTCGGCCCAGGGGCGGGCCTCGCCGCACGCCAAAGCTACAATTCGATAATCTTTCCCTTTCTTCCCACGTTAATGACTTTTGTCTGTCCTATCATCTCTTCAATGCCCTCTGCCTCGTGGACATGGGAGCACAGCAGGATATCCGGCTTGAACGTGTCAATCGCTTTTTTCACGCCAGTGCTGCCGGGGAAGAACTTGGTGAACCGCTCCATCTTGCTCCCAGAAGGGTGCACGTGCGTCACCATGATTTTCTTCTTCAGGTCGGTGATCTTCTGGTGGCCTTTCTTGAGCAGGCCGTAGATTTCGTCTTCAGGGATCCTAAAGAGCCCGATGTTCGCCCCGCCAGCCCCGAAAATCCCCACATCCTTGTACTTGACCGCGTAGCCGTGCAGGTTCTTGGCGCCGTAGAGTTCAGCGAGGAAATCTGCGGTAGCGACAGTCTCATGGTTGCCAGGAATCAGGAGCACTTTCTCCTTGCGCTTCACGAACGGCCCGACAATTCCCTCTGTGCTCTGCTCCCGGAAAGTCAAGTCTCCGCAAAGGATGACGAGATCGACTTTCTCCTTCTGCGCCTGTTCAGCGAGCCGCTCAGCCAGCCCTCTATCCCCATGTATATCGCCTGCCGCGAGAATCTTGAGCTTGGCCTCATCCTGTTTTTTTGCCATATTAAAAGAAATCCTTAAGGTGCTATAAAAACCTAACTGCGAATCTTTATTAATGCATCGCCACCCCCGACATGCGATGATCAGGCATATCTGGTTCGATGTGGAGGGCACCTTGACTCCGCGCAAGCCGGACTTTGACGCTGCCTACGATGCCTTTCGATACAGGGTATACGCTGAAGTCACCGGCAGGCCTGTTTCTGACGGCCTCAAGCGCGAATTTGACCGCTTGTACGAAAGGCATGCAACCACTTCTGCGGTCTTCACCTCTTTGGGCAAGCCCTCCGGCTTCTGGCAGGAGCATTATGAGACCCTGGATTTGAGCGGGTTGTATGATAGGGATGAGCGCGTGCCCGCAACACTTGAATGGCTCAGGCGAACTGTTCCCATCTCCTGCTTCACCAACCTGAGCCAGCGGGGAATAGATTCCTCCTTGGCGTTCATAGGCGCTCGGAGGGAGTGGTTTACTTATGTCCTTTCTGGCGATGACGTGCCGGAGCGCAAGCCGGCTGTGGCCGGCTTCCATGAGATGGTAAGGCGCTCGGAGCTTCCTCCGGAAGAGATGATGTATGTGGGCGATCGCGTGAACGTGGATATTCTCCCGGCGAAAGCTGTGGGCATGCAAACCTGCCTCGTATGGGGCGCATCGAAAGAGGCCACCCATCATTTCGACAGCATCGAAGGCCTGCTCACTCTCTTCACCGTCTCTGCAGCACAGGCATCGGGCCGGTAAGGTCAACGAGCGTCGACGGCCTGCCCTTCTTCCCGCCTTCGGAGATGAAGAAGTCAACATGAGCCGCCACCTCAGCGTCCAAATCCTCCTGGGACGTCATGAAGCGCTCGCCAGACTTGTTCGCTGACGTCGTGACGCAGGGAAATCCAAGCCTGCCGACAAGGTCGCTGATCCAGTGTGCCGGTATCCTCACCCCTAAAGTGTCTTTTCCGAAATTCACGTTGTGCGCTATGCAGTCGGGATTCTTGAGCCTGAGGATGAGGGTATAAGGCCCCGGAAGCTGCTCGTCTATCCATTTCTTCGCCTCAGGGCTCACTTCGCAATTCTC
>JAGVXW010000034.1 GCA_018303575.1 Candidatus Woesearchaeota archaeon | reverse complement strand
CTTTTCTCGCATCTTAAATAAACTCTCATATAGTGTTCTTTGGAAAATGAAAAAATAGGCGCGAATGCCTTGTCATACTGGGCGCCGACCAACTGAATCTTCCTCACAAGAATCCTCAGGCCCACTTCATGCATGATATCGCTCTTCACTGGAAACGCCCAATACTTGCGAAGGCACGCTTCGGGATAGGTGCCAGAAAGTGGAGCGGTATCCGTCGCTGTCACCGCCAAAATCCCGTCCCGCGCCAATCGTTTCACAGCCGCGTCCAAAAATGGATTGGGTGTCCCAAAGGGATCGATGTCAATATAATCAAACCCGAAGGATTCAAGGAGAAAAAGAGAAGCGTCCTTCTGATGAACTTCAATGCGCTTATCTTTATCCAGTTTATTTAATTTCAAGTTTTCCTTGATTTTCTTTACGGCCTTGGGGTCATAATCATTAAATGCGATGCTCTTGATCATTCCCTTCTTCAGCTCTTTCAGAAATCGCATTCCGCGAATCCCTGAACCTTCCAAGGGCAGTCCGATCTGCATACCCTTCTTGTCCAAAGCATTCAGTAGCAGCACAGATGAAGTCCTGTTCAGCTCCATCACCGGATTGTAGAAGACGTCCATCTTCTTGGAGACAATCTTCCGCGTAACGACGTTGATTTTGGCTAGCCCTTCGGTAATCATCGGAGATGTAAATAGGCATCAGAATAAAAACCTAGCCCTTGTGCTTCGCTATCGCGAGCCAGACCAGGCCGACGAGAAGGACGGCAATGATGAGGCCGATCAGGATTCCGCTGAAGGATCTCTTGGGCGATTCTTCCGGCGTCTCCTCTGCAGCACCCTCTTCTTGCGCCGCCGCTTCAGTCGGCAAAGGCCCGAGATCCTGTACAGGCGCTTCTTCTGCCTTTTCCACCTCAGGAGCGGGCAGGCGCAGGGTCACGCGCCCCTTGCCATCGAATACTCCTTGATAGGTGGCCTGGATGTCAATGACCCCATCTTTGGTGATGTCCAGCCCCGCAAGCCGGCCTCGCGTGAGGGTGAAGCTCAGGTTATCAATCTTGACTGTGATGTGGCTGTCGTTGATGCGCGTCGCGGAGAGCTTGTGCGAAACCGTGCCAACCTTGAAGCTCTTCACGGAGAAGACGGTCACGAGGTCAAAGTACGCCCAGTCTGTGGCGTTCAGCGTCATCATTGTCGCGTTCGAACTGCCACCGCCTCCGCCGCCCCCTCCTCCCCCACCACCACCGCTGGTGCTACTTGAGGAGCTGGACGAGCCTGCCAGTGACGTGCTGTAGGTCGAGAACTCGCAGTACGGCACCTGCCAGACGCAGTTCGCGGTGTCTACGAGCGTCGCCTCCGCAGTGCGGTCCACGCAGTTCGCGCCGCTGTCGTCGCAGTGATAGAGGGTCGTGCACGCTCCTGACGCCGGGATCTTGACCCTGCACGCTTCCGGATGGAGGTTGTTGATGATCTTGTCCCGGGTATCGGAATTCAGGCCGGCGAGCCGGCTCGACGTGATGAAGGCGCCGGAGTCGCTCACTGTGCGCACCTTGTCGTTCAGGGCGCTCTTTGTGAGCGTGGCGTTGATGAACTCGAAATAGCTCGTGCCGGCGCTGTTGGCGAGCTTGATGTTCACCCGCCTGCCGACCGTGTAATTCGTCTTCATGCCCGCGTTCGGGCCGCACACCTGGCCCTGGATGTGCTCATACGTGCCATCGCGGTTCACGTCATAGCTGACAGTCCAGTCGCTGGGCGTCTTGATGCGCGTGACGAAGTTGCAGTATCCGCACCTTTCCTTCGACCCTGTAGTGAGCGAAGTACACCTGCTGATTGCGCACTTGCCAGGCTCGTCGCAGACCTTGAGCTTGTAATAATAGGCCGTATTGTTGGTGAGCGCGTAGCCGAGGGTTCCGAAATGGAGCTCTCCCGTATGCCAGAGGTGGTAATTACGCACCGTGCCGCTGGTTATGCCCACGTCGTTCAGCGTCGCATTCAGTGTCACACATTCGGTGTCATTGCCATAGAACAGGAGCGTGCCGTTCGCAGGCTTGTTCGTGTCGTACAATACGAGGGCTGCGTCCGGGTATTCCTCGACCTTCACGCCCGTAACCTGGGGAGTCCTCGTGTCCACATACCCTGCAGCGTCCACTCCCAGGCCATCGCAGTTCGGGGCGTACTTGCAGTCCCAGTCATTGCAGTCCGCCGAGCCGTCATCGTCATCATCGACGGTGTTGAAGCAGTCCTCGCCCGCCACATAGCCTTTCCTCATGATGTCCTCGAACTTGGCAGTATCGACGCCATACGCGAACACGTCGTTGATCTCGAAGTCCACCGTGCCCGGAGTGGTCCAGCCTGGCGGCGCGGTATCCATCGGGCTGGAAACGTTGCCCGTCTTTCCGATGGTCGCCACAGCGACGCGCATGTCGGCGGTGGAATTGTAGAGCGAGGGATATTTCGTCAGGTCGGCCTTTTCGATCGCCATCATCGGTCCGCCGATTTCGCCGCACATGAGCATGCTCCAGGTCTTGAGCTTGATATCGGTCGCCTGCCAGCTGCTGGCCTCGCATTTTGTCGCCGTGGCTGTCTCAGAGGCGCTACTGCTGTTGGCCACCCAGAGACTCTGATAGCGGAGCCGGAACTCATAGCCGGTGGCGGAAGTGTTGGAGTCTAGCGTGCATCCGCCGGTCGTGCGGCCGTCAGTATCGAGATAGATGAGTAGCGTGACGTTGTCAGTCCCGGATCCGATAACCTCAGAGGGAGGCCCGCCCGGCCCGCCGCCTCCTGAGCGCACCTTCTGCTTATTGCACAATGAGGCATTCGAGAAGTCGCGCACGCCCACGCCGAAGCCATAGGCGTCGCCCATGTCCTTCATGCCGAAGCCGCAAATATCCACTGAGGCCTGGGAAACGTCAGGGCAGGCGTCCTGGCCGAGCGGCACCGGCTCGCCGCCTTCCATGTCCTCGAACAAGTCGACCACGCCGCCCGAATTGCACCATCCTGTCACCCACTTGCATCCGGAGCCGCAGGTAGCCTGGGTTGTTGCGGAGAAGCACGAGGGCTGGCAGCCATAGGTCGTGTTCGTGCAGTAGGCATTCACATCACAGAGTGTTTGGTTATTCACGAGCGTCTGGTTGTTCCAGCACTGGTCCATGAGGTTGGCGCAGTAAGTCACGCCAGACTGGTTATACCACCAGCAGCCGAGGCTCGCGCAGCTGGCTCCATTCGAGGCCTGCCAACAGTTCGTGCTCCAGTCCTGGTCGCAGAAAGGTTGGGGTTCGGGGAACCACGAGCAGCTGATGTTGATGGCGCTCTCATTGGTGCACCGGCTCTGGTTGCTGTTGTACCTGAAGCATTCTCCTCCGCTTCCTCCGCCTCCTCCTCCTCCAGATCCTGCCGAAGAAGAGAACCCTGAATTCTTGGGATCGCACCAGCCCGGCTCCCTCCATCTGCAGTTGGCCGTGGCTGCGCAGGCAGTGGCATTTGAGGTTACATTGTCGGCGAAACAGCTATCGCCGGCCGTGGGATCGCACCAGCCGGCGTCATCCTCCCACGTGCATCCCGTGATGGCGTTGCAGGACGTTTGGTTCCTGGACGCGAAACAGCCCGGCTCGCACCAGCTGCCGCGCCAGTTGCAGAGCGCGTTGCTACTACCGTCAACCAGGGAAGTGCATCCACTCTGGTTGTACTGCATCCAGCACCGGTCCTGCTGAACCTGGCAGTAGGTGCCTGTCCAATAGCAGTTGGAGTCGGCGCCGCATGTGCCAGAGTTGAATTTACTGAAGCAGCTGTTGTATCCTTTGACCTCGCATGTCGACGTGGCGAACGAATCGCTATGCCACCCGCAGCCGGTCTGATTCGAGCATGCTGTCGAGTTCTCGTCGTATCGCCAGCATTCTGTCTGCTTGAAGGCCGCCAAATCGCACCAGCCGCCTCCTCCGCTGCACCAGCTGCTTCCACTGCCCGCGCTCTGGCACCAGGTGTCCTGGCTCCAGACGCACGTGCCAGAGTTGGAGGTGTTGGCCGCTTCGCAGACTGTGCGGTTCATCCCCATGCATGTTTCAGCGATCTTCCAGTTCTGCTCGCACCAGCCCGTGCCTGTGCTGTTTGACCATTGGCAGTTGGCGTTCGCGTCGCAGACAGACGCGTTGTTGTCCAGCTTCCAGCACTGGGCTCCCTTGAAATCGCACCAGCTTCCCCACTTGTCCGAGATCCATTCGCAGTCATTGGTGATGCAGCTCGTGTTGTCAGACCAGCCGAAGCAGGTGCCCTCCACGAACCCACAGAAGGAATCCGCGTAGCAGGCGGGGTCGCCGCAATCAATCAGGTCGTCATCATCATTGTCAATCGCGTCCCAGCAGATTTCCACATCCTCTCCGATGTTCGCGACGCAGCTTCCTGAATTGTCCGAGCCCTGCCACTTGCAGCTCCCGGTCTGGTTGGCCACTCCCGTCCTTCCTTCGTTCACGCAGCTGTCCTGCGTCTTGCACCTGTCGCAGGAGTCGAGGCAGGTTTTTTCTCCTTTGTTGACGCAGTAGCCCTGCGTTGCTGTTGTGTTATCGCTAATCCACTTGCATCCGCCTCCCGCTGTGTTGGCCTTGCTTTGTGAGCAGTAATAGCTTGGCTTCTTGGTCGTGTCATTGGTATTTCGATTCCCCTTGAAGGTGCAGTCGCCACAGTTCGCGTCACAGTCTCCGGCAACGCCCTGCTTCCACTCCTCCTTCGCGCCGCAGAATCCGATGCCGTTCGGCGCGCCGGTATCGCGCTTAAATTCGCAGAACCCGAGCGCACTGCCGATGCAGGCGGCCTCAGCGTTCGAGGAATTTACTGTCGAGCCATCGCTGTCAAAGTTTTCGCAGGCGAAGCAGGCCTTGTCGCAGTTCGTCTCATCGTTGAATTTTTGCTCACATCTTCCTGTCGGGATAGAGATATTGCCTTCGCAATAATTCTCCGTGATCCATTTGCCGCCGGCGGCCTCGCAGGTGCGCTGGTTCTCGATCTTGGTGAGGCTCTGGCTCTGGTTGCCAAAAATCTGGCTGGCCTTGAGCTTGCACTTGCTTGAGGCGTTGTTCCACTCACAAGGCAGGTACCAAGGCGAGCCCGCGAGCGAGCCGCAGGCGGCGTTGGTCTCCGCGTCGCCGCACGCTTTTTCGCCGTTGGGCGTCTGCTGGAGGTTGCTCTTGCAGGAGTTCGAGAGCTTGTTCACCGTGCAGGTCCCGTTGTTCCAGGAGCAGCAGGAGGAGAGGGCGGGGATAGCATTGCAAAGATCCGAGTTGTTGATGAAGGCACAGCCTAGGCCATCGAGCGTGATATTCGTGCCTGCTGTCAGCGTCTCATTCTCATCGCAGAAGCCGCCGTGATAGCTGCATCCCTGGATATATTCGCAAGCGGTCTGGTTGTTGTCAAAGAGATAGCATCCGGGGCTCCACTCTTCGAAGACCTGGACGCTTCCGCCGCCTCCGCCACCAATCGAGCCCCAGTTGGGATTAGTGCAGTTGCCGCCTCCACTTGGGTTTGAGGGATTGGTATACTGCCACCAGCAATAATAAGTGTCCATGCAGCCCCGTTCTGTGGTATAGTTGGAGCATCCCAGTGCGAGCACGTTCTTTGAGCACCAGCCATTGGTAATGTTGCCGTAGGGATTGCCTGACCAGACGCAGTCGAGGCTGTACGCGTTCGACTCGCATTGGCTCTGGTTGCCGCCGTGCGTCGAGTCCCAGCTCCAGCAGTCCACTTCCTCGCACCAGGCCGAGCTTTCCCAGGCCTTCCAGAGGCATCCGCTCTTCGACGAGCAGGCGGTACTGGAGCTTTGCGACCAGCAACTGTCTTCATTGCACCAGCCGTTGTTCCAGGTGCAGCTCAGGTTGATCGTGTTGTTCACACAGGCGCTAGCGTTCTTCTGGTCGAAGCTGTAGCAGTATTTCTGCTGGCAGGAGCCCCATTTCCATTCGCAGTTGATGCCTGTCGCGGCGTTGCAGGTGGAAGCGTTGGGATAGAGCGTAGAATCATAGCAGCTTCTCTCCTTGCAGTAGCTTCCCGTCCACGTGCAATTATTGCCCGAATAATCTCTTCCTGCGGAGCATGAGGCAGCGTCGTTATAGCTCCAGCATCCCTGTGTGTTGCAGCTTCCCCAGCCGCAGCCCGTCGTGTTGAGGCAGGTGCTTTGGGAGTTGATGTTATAGCAGTTCGCGCTGCCGCTTCCGCCGCTCCCTTTGTTGTAGCAGCTTTCCTGCCAGCTACATCCCTTGCCATAAGTGTTGTTCACGCATTGGGCCGCGGTAGTGCCCGAGAAGCTCCAGCAGCTCACCTGGTCGCAGCTGTATGTTGTCCGGCCTGTCTGCCACTGGCATTGCTTTCCCGGGACGCTTGTCGTGGTGCATGCGCTCTGATTTGGAAGGCTCCAGCAGTTCAGCTCCTGGCACCAGCTTCCCCAGGAATCGTTCTTCCAGGTACAGCCGGATACGGCGGTACACGTCGAAGAGGCGGTATAGCTATAGCATTGCGTGGCGATCACGAAGGCGGAGAACGCGATGAGTAGCAGAAAGGGAATCAATACTTTTGGCTTGGCTACCTTATCCCACAATCCCGTCACAATCACCTGTTTTGTGGGTTTTTGGATACTGGAATATATAAACATTGCGTTTCCACTCTGAAGTTAGTATCGGTGCAATATTCTTTTTGCTTCTTTTCACCTTGGAAAATAAAAAATCCCAATCGGGGCAGAGTCCGGGGGTATTTTTTAATTTCAAATGTGATCATCGCTTCGATGCAGAGCATCGGAGTATGGGCCCATTTGAGAAATCAATGGGATGCATGAAATTTCCTATATTATATAGAAGATATGAAGAAATCCTATGCGTTCGCCTTCACTCTCCTGTTCTTCGGGACAAAATTCTGGAGCTTGCCTTCCAAAGCCCGGGCGCAACCTAGGAAATCAGTTTCATGCCTGAGAATCACGAAGCCCCTGTCAAGATAAGAAAGGGGAACATCATAGCCGCGGAGCCAGAGCTTCATCCGCTCTTCGTCCAGCTCGAGCACGTTTTTGGAGCAGCGTGGCCCGATGAGCTGGCTGCCCTCGATGCTGAGCCGCGCCTCGCCGCGCTTCCATTCCCCGAAATACATTCCGAACGTGTTGACGCGCAGCTTGTCGAGCGGGAGGCGCGCAATCTCAGGGTTGACGATATAGATGCGCTCCTTATCGCTTAACAGGAATACATACTCAAGCTTCCCCTCGAAGCCAAAGCGTTCTTTGAGATTCGCCAGGATTCCCCTCACCTGCCTCGCGTTGAGGATAGAAAGCATCAGATTCCCCAGACGACGTTGTCCTTGCGCTTGATGTCGGCGATCTCCTTGAGCAGCGCTTTCTGGTCAGCGCTGAGATATTCCTTGTATTCCTTATAGGCACGGAACTCTTGCTCCGGGATGTCGCTGTACAGCACGTCGCCCTCGTTCAGGTTGCGGCCGACGGTCACTTTGGGGAGGGAGACGGCCACCTGCTGCCCTTTCTCGGCCTGCTCGACGGTCTCCTTGTCTGCCTGGATGTTCTTCACGACGCTCAGCGCCTCTCCTTTCTGGGTCATCAGCGGGACATTCGACTTCATCGTGCCGACGAGCACCTCTACCCCGACGATGGCGGGATTGCTCTGCCTGAAGACATATCCTTTGAGAACGAGGATCTTGCACACTTGCACGAGCGTGCCCAGCACGCCTGCTTCCTTCTTTTTCTTCTCCTGCTCCACCCATTCCTTGTACTTGTCCATCAGCTCGTAGATGATGGGGGACAGGATGACCTTCACGCGCGCATCTTGTGAGCTGTCGGCGACATTGAAGCCCAGCACTATCGCGTGGAGCGGCTCCTTCTCGAGATTCGCCGCTGCGTCCGCAATATCCTTCTTGCCGACAGGCCCGATGCCGGCGGCCTTGACCGGGATCCCGGCTTCTTTGAGAAGCTTGAGCAGGGCCTCGAGAGAGCCAAGGGAATCCGCTTTCAGGACGATGCCCTCATCATTGGTCTCCATCAGCACTTCCTCGACGCTCTTCTGCACCTCTTCCTTGGCTCTCTCGATATCCTTGGCGGAGACGAGCGGCATGCCGGCCACAACATCCTCAGTGCCCGGGGCCGCGATCTTCACGCCCGTGGCGGCATGCACTTCTTTCACGCTGGTGAATTTGCTTTTCCTGTCCCGCATTTCCGAGAGCGGGGCGGGCTCGAAGAGGGCCCGTACTCTTGCGACAATCGGCTCTGCCATGCTTCCGACGACAATCGTGTCGCCGACGCGGAGCGTGCCATCATAGAGGACGCAGTCGAGCGCCTTTCCGATGCCCTTCTCCTCCTTCACCTCGAGGACGATGCCCTTGGCCTCGCCTTCGACATTGACTTTCAGGCCGGCCTCAAGATATTTCTGCGCCAGGCCGGCGATCACCATCAGCAGCTCAGGGATGCCCTCCCCGCTGGCTGCGCTGACAGGCACGATGGCGATCTGCTTTGCATACTCCTGCACGCGGTCGAAGCGCTCGCTCTCGAAGCCGAGCTCGGAGAGCTTCGCGACCATCTCGTAGAGCTTCGTCTCAAGAACGTGCGAAACCGGGGGCTGCTGTCCGGCGATCGACTTCAGGAGCCCGCCCTCTTTTCTGCTCCAGCCCTGGATCAGGTCGATCTTGTTCGCGGCGACAACGAAAGGAGTGCGGTACTGCCTGAGGATGTCGATGCTCTCCAGCGTCTGCGGCATGAAGCCCTCGCGGATGTCCACGACGAGGATGGCGATGTCAGCGAGGTTGCCGCCGCGCTTCCTCAGGTTGGTGAACGCGGCGTGGCCGGGCGTGTCGATGAACAGCAGCCCGGGGATGGCGAGCTTTCCCTTCAGAAGGGAGCCGCAGATGCGCTGCAGGGCCTCCGCCGGGACAAGCGATGCGCCGATGGCCTGGGTGATCGCGCCCGCCTCGCTCTTGACGATAGCCGTGCCCCTGATGTGATCTAAGAGCGAGCTTTTGCCATGATCGACATGGCCGACAACCGTGCAGATCGGACTGCGAATCGCCATAGCGAAAGGACTGCACCCATGTTTTTAAAGATTGCGAGCATGTCCACTTCTTAAGGATACACTATCAGCGCCGGCACAGGCGGTGCGACGGGGGTCGGCCCTTATGGAACCAATGGTTCCAGAAGTCCTGGAAATCCATGATTTCCATGACCTTCGGGGTGGCGCATAGGGCAACGCGTTCGTTGCCCGTCCAGCCGCCGTTCGTGTATCGCGGACTGTGAAGTTGGAGACTTTACTCAACAGAGCACGGCGCTTAAGAAATCTTTATATACACGAAGCCGGAAAAGGGCCTCATGAAAAAGGAGGTAGGCGGCTGGCTCGGCTTCTTCATCTTCACGCTCCTCGTCGCCAACCCGCTGGCGAATTTGGTGATGGTCCTCTACGGCGGCTACACGCCATTCCAGATCGTCGAAGCAGTGGCGAGCATCAGCCTCTTCCTCCTCGCAGGCATCTTCCTGCTCTTAAAGACGCCGTACGCGGTTTCCTTCACGAAGATTGTCTTGCTCGTGACGATGGCTGTGAGCGTCGTCGGCTGGGCCATGCGCCTTCCTTCAACACCCCAGCCCGATAACGCGATCGGCCTCCTCCAAGCCATTGGCTATCCTGTCGTCTGGCTCACCTATCTGTCCCGCTCGAAGCGGGTGAAGCTCGTCTACGGCGAATTGAAGGAGGACAAGGAGCACGCTTCAATCTGGCCCATCCTCGGCGCTGTCTACGGCGTGTTCGCGCCGGCCTACGGCCTGGTACTTTCTTCTCTCGGGCTGAGGAAGATGGCCAAGGCCGAGAATGTGAGGGGCATGGAAGTCTGCTTACTCGGGCTCGTGGTTTCTGTGGTGATGTTGACAATCGCCCTAGCGCGCATGCTGTCATAGCCAATAAACTCTTGACTTTGCAAAATTTTGAAAACTGCGTGCGGCAGGCCGTCCCGGGGAGCCTTGTGCTCCCCCGTACTTTGCGTGTTAACGGAGCGTAACCCGTTCCGGAAAGTTTCCGGATTTTGGGGGCGAGCGCATATTAAGGGGTTCTGCTTCCGCTAGGATATGGAGCTGTTATGCCTGTTTTTGCTGTGCCCGGTCCAGGAAAATGTCAGTCTGAGCTTTATCTTTTGCGCCAATGGGGGGTGCGGAAGCCGGGTGCAAGAAAGGATTCTTGAAGCCAAAAAGTCTGTGGACTGCGCCTTCTTTGAGCTGGATCTCAAAAACGTTGCGACTGCTCTTGAAAAAAAGCAGGCCAGGCTCATTCTCGATAGAGGGCAGAAGGGCTTGCGCCCACAAACCCCTACAAAGCTCATTGACGGCTTCGGCTACATGCACAACAAGTTCTGCGTCCTTGACAATGAAAGAGTCCTGACCGGCAGCTTCAACCCGACAAAGAGTGCCGAGGACGGCCAGGACAACGTGCTGATTGATATTTTTTCCCCGGCACTCGCCGCCGCTTATCGCACAGAATTCGACGAACTCTGGTCGGGGAATGGCAGGAACGCGAGAAATCCAAGAATAGAGGGATCCAATCTCTCAATACGGGCCTTCTTTTGTCCGGAAGACAGCTGCGAATTGCATGTCGTTAACGAGCTGCTTTCAGCGAAGCGCTCCATCCATTTCCTCGCCTTCTCCTTCACAAGCGAGGAAATCGCGGACGCTCTGCTCTATTCCGGCGCGGAAGTGAGGGGAGTGATGGAGCGCACGAACGCCCATGACAAGTCGCAGTATCCCAGGATGCGCGGCTTCGGCCTCGACATCCGGAAGGACGGCAACCCGCGCATGATGCATCACAAGACGTTCATCATTGACGGTTCCATCGTCATCACCGGCTCCTTCAACCCGACAGAAAGCGCTGACACGAGGAACGACGAAAATCTCCTCATCATCAGGAGCCCGGAGGTCGCGAGGCAATTCGAAAGGGAGTTCGAGAGGGTATGGGCAGAAGCGGGATAAGGTGGCCGCAAACTATATAAAAAGTCAGGCAAGCGCAACGGCATGGATCCGAATCTCGTCATCCTCGGCACGATCGGCATTGACACCATGCGCACTCCGTTCGGCAAGGCGGAGAATGTTCTTGGCGGCAGCTCGATGTACGCCGGTTATGCGGCCTCGTTCTTCTCTCGACCAGGAGTGCTCTCCGTCAAGGGAGAGGATCTGGACGACAAGGAACTTGGCTTTTTGAAGGAAAGGGGCGTCCTGCTCGACGGAGTCCAAACGAAGGGAAAGAATTTCCGCTGGGAAGGGAAGTACGAATATGACATGAACGTCGCCAAGACGCTGAAGACTGAGCTGAATGCGCTCGCGGAGTTCAAGCCAAAAGTCCCGGAATCCTTCAAGAAGGCTCCCTTTCTCTTCCTCGCCAACATGGACCCGGCAATCCAGCTTTCCGTACTTGAGCAGATGAGGCCGAAATGCGTCATGCTCGACACCATGGATTTCTGGATCGAGCAGAAGCGCAGGCAGCTTCTCGAGGCGATACAAAAATCGACGATTCTTATCTGCAACGACGGAGAAGCCAGGGAGCTCTTCCGCACCCCCAATCTTGTCCAGGCGGCGAAGAAGGCCCTTGAGCTTGGCGTGGGGGCAGTGATCATCAAGAAGGGCGAGCATGGTTCATTGCTCTTCGGCAAGGAGGGCTTCTTCAGCTGCCCCGGCTATCCTCTTGAGACAATCCGCGACCCGACAGGCTGTGGGGACACGTTCGGGGGCGCCTTCCTGGCGCACTACGCGAAGCACGGCAGCATGCGCAAGGCCATGGTGTATGGCGCTGTGCTCGCGAGCTTCACCGCCGAGGGCTTCGGCATGGAGCGTCTGAGACAGGTGACGCTGAAGGACATCGAAATGCGCTTCAACGAGATGAGGAAGTTCAGGGAGTTCTAATGGGCGACAAAAGTTTCGCATATGTTTTCGCCCATTATATTTGGAGGACAGAACAAAACTCTATGCGTTACTTCTGTCCTCCACTATTCTAAGGGAGAATATAAAAAGGCGTGCGAAAAACGAATCATATGGACATCCGCCAAAACGCTCTCAACATCCTCAAGTCCATTCCGCCAGAGGTGAAGGTCGTCGCAGCGACGAAAGGCCGCACGGTCGAAGAGATCGACCAAGCTGTGCAGGCCGGCATCAAGATTCTCGGGGAGAACTATGTCCAGGACGCAGCCCAGAAGGCGCGCTATTTCAAGGGAGAGGTCGAGATGCACTGCATCGGCGCGCTCCAATCAAACAAGGTGAAGAAAGCTGCGCAGATCTTCGACCTGATCCAGAGCGTCGACAGCCTCAAGCTCGCCGAGGAAATCAACAAGGAAGCAGGCGCGCTCGGAAAGAGGATGCCGATTCTTTTGGAAGTCAACAGCGCGAACGAGCCGAGCAAGGCCGGATGCGCCCTGGAAAATGTGCCCGTCTACGCCGCGCAGCTCCTCAAGCTCCCAAACATCGTGTTCAAGGGGCTTATGACTTTAGGCCCGGAAAAAGATCCGAGACAAGCGTTCAGAGAAGTCAGGAGGGAGTATGAAAAGCTCCATGTCAAGAACTATTCTGTCGACACGCTCTCTATGGGCATGTCCTCTTCCTATAAGATAGCCATCGAAGAGGGCGCGAACATGGTGAGAATCGGAACAGCCTTTTTTGGACCAAGAACTGAAGGGCTGTAAAGGAGAATTCAGGTCGCCCAGGTTCCGGTTTGCAGCATCATCTTGTACCCCTCCATTCCGTTTCCATCAACTATGGCCTTCACTCTCAAAAGATTTCTTTCATCTTTAGAAAGGTGAGGCGTCGTGAGCGTACAAAACTCATGCGAGTAGCCTTCGTCGGTATTCCGCGTCGCATAGGGCAAAAGCGCCTTGAAGTGAGGGGCGCCAGGCAAGGGTGTGAAGAGGAAAGGATTGATGAATGTCGCTCCGTACTCACGTAAGAATGCCCCATATCTAATGGTGTTCATAATCTGTTCCCGGCTCTCGACATAGGCCCCATCTCCAGTTGGGTTCACAAACCCGAGCATCAGTCCGGCTGTCGCTGCGATACCCACCGCTCGAAAAAGCTCGACAACTCTTTGAGTATGGTGAGGCAGGGAGTTGAGTCGAGGCTTGTTGGAAGTCCCAAGGGAATCCGCGTTCGCGCTTTCTACGGCAAGATAAACGCTATAGCATCCGCTTTCCGCCATCCTGCGAATCATGCTTTCCGTGGTGACTCCGTTTCGTTTCGCATCAAGTGTCTTCCCATAAATCGTCTCTGCCCTCCCATTTCCCAGACGACGAACCTCACTCTCGGTCAACTCGGGAAGGAGCGCAATAAGATTGAAGAGCCCGATACCGCCCTCCTCAAACCACGGCAAGTGATGGTTCTCAAGAGCGTCGCAAACCTTGAGCGCCCACAAAGGGTCATGGAGGAGGTGGTCATCTTCGACGATAAATTCCCGCACGCCCAAATCCACGAGGTCCGCTAGATTTCTATCAAGCCTCGTTTCATCGATGCGCGTCCATCCGCCCTGCACCCCTGGAATTGCGCAGAATGTGCATCGGGTGTTGCATCCCGCGGAAGTGAATCCGTAGACGAGGTACCCCTCATCGGTCTTGCGACGGCCACCGGAATGATAGGGACCCGAGTACAATGCAAGATTGACAAGGGAGTAATCTGGAGAGGCGAGAGGGCTGAAGTCTTCGAGGAAAGCTCTGGGTCTGGTCTGCCTAACTCCGCCTCCCTTTCGATAAGCGATTCCTTCAATTTCCCCAACAGGCATCTTTTTCCGGCCAGTAAGCGTGTCTAAGAGCAGAGGAAAAGTCACATCAGCTTGCCGAAGAACGACATAATCCGCCGGAGAATCCAGAAGCACATCCTCAGGGAGGCCGGTGGCGTGTGTTCCTCCGACGACAACAGGAATCGTTTCATTCACTTGCTTCACGAGGTCAACAAGAGCCCGCGCATTGCCCCATTGATGGGTATAGTCGATGCTGATGCCGACAATATCCGGGTTGAACTCCCGAATCTTCTCTGCTAAGGTACGCGCATCAAGGCCGTATTGGAGAACTTCGCTCCCTTCCGAGGAGGTGAACAGTTTCTGTTCCTGGCCCCATCCTTCGAAAACAGCGTCGATAATGCGCATGTCGTATCCTGCGTTCCTTGCCGCTGTGCCAACGCGCAAGAGTCCCATCGGAATGCCGGCGCGCTTCATTTCTTCAAGCCGCGTGATGCCCTCGGATTGAAGAGCTCTAATCAACGTCAAATCATCGGCAAAGGATTCAGCAGTGTATGCAAAAGGCCCGTCGGTATGAGCATCACTCAGGTTCTGAAGCATCAAATCCAACGGTCTAGAGATGCGGGTGTAGGGCGGAACCAACAAGAGTACGCGTGGAGTCCTTCCTGCCCTGGCGTTTTCTTCTCCGGAAACGCTGACAAAAAGCGAGTCAGGTACGCCGTCTTTCAACTCCCACGCAATCCGGCTTTCCAGCCCAGGACGGTTCGAGTCTGGGGACAAGATAGGTTGATGTCGAGCCATGATTATTTACTAAGAAGTAAGTAATTGATAACTAAATTATACCGAAGTTCTTCGGGTTTTAGAGCGGGATTATTTCTGCTTCAACTGGTGCTCGATAATCACAGGGAGAAGTTTCAGTTCAGCTTTCCTCAGATGCTCCTGATAGGTCGATAACGCAACGCCAGCCTTCTTTGCCAAATTTTCTAGATTAGCTTTCCGAGGATAAGAATAATACCCATTGCCATACGCCAGTTCAATCGCCTTCTTCTGGCTCTTCGAAAGTTTGGGCATGACGTTGGGGAAATATACATCAGTAAGGGGAGAATTCTCAAGCTTCATGATTTTGCAGGTGTCCATGTGCCCTTTCAGATCTTTAATGAACTTCTCGAGGTCAGAGCGCTTCCACGAAGCGACTTCCCAATATTCATGCCCATCCTGATGATTAATAACTGGCTTAACAAAGAAAATAGTCTTCGTGTGATAGAGCATCACGTGCTCGCCCTCTTTCCCCAAATCAATCTCATACGTGAAGATGTCCCCCGAAATCTCAAGGTTCGTGATGCGCCTATCGTTCTTCAAATCAGAGATAAACTTCTTCTTCGCCTGTTCATCCGGACTCTGGAAGTAGCAGGTCGTCGTGGCGAACTTATGCCCCTTGCGCTCATACCATGTGCTGGGATAGGAGAGCACCACCACATTGAATTTCTCGCACCGCGTCACGATCGGGCAGTCCTCGTGCATCAGCTGCAGCTTGGTGATCCACATAAGAGCGCCCTTATGAAGGCGAGATTAAATAATCTTCCTAAATCCTAAGCAGGCATTTAATTACAATATTGAAAATAAAATATTTTTATCTTTATTCAGTATTTCCTATTGAAGATGACCGCGCGAAGAGCCATATCATTCCCCTCTAACGTAACAAAAACTCGCCACTCGGAGCTATCTCCGGCCTAAAGGCCGAAGCTTTACGCTCCTCGTTTCTGAAGGCGAGTTTTTGGGACCGAAAATTCGCGCTTAGGCACGGGGCTTTCGACCCAGCAAATTTTCAGTAACCATCACTAAAATCAGCCAATACCTTTTTAAAACTCCCCTCTCCTCTTTAATAGTATGGCATCCGATTACAAAGTCAAGGACATCTCGCTCACGGGCGCAGGCAGGAAGCAGATCGAGGTGGCTGAGAAAGAGATGCCGGGCCTCATGGCCCTCAGGGAGCGCTACGGCGCCAAAAAGCCGCTGAAGGGCGCGCGCATCACCGGCAGCCTGCACATGACAGTAGAAACCGCTGTTCTCATCGAAACGCTTGTTCATCTGGGAGCGCAGGTCAGATGGTGCTCCTGCAAAACATCTTCTCAACTCAGGATGAAGCGGCAGCGGCCATCGCGAAAGCCGGCATCTCGGTCTTCGCGTGGAAAGGCGAATCACTCAAGGACTATTGGTGGTGCACAAAGAAAGCGCTGGATTTTGGGAATGGCAAAGGCCCGACGCTCATCGTTGACGACGGCGGCGATGCGACGTTGATGGTCCACAAGGGAGTCGCGTGTGAAAAGAATCCCGCCATCCTTAAGAAAGATTATTCTAAAGAGGGAGAAGACTTCAAGCAGCTCATGCTTCTTCTGAAAGAAACATACAACGAGGACAAGACATTCTGGACTTCGCGAGTGAAGGAAATCAAAGGGGTCTCAGAAGAAACAACCACCGGAGTCCACCGCCTCTACCAGATGCTCGAAAGAAAAGAGCTTCTTTTCCCCGCCATCAACGTCAATGATTCTGTCACAAAATCAAAATTCGACAATCTCTACGGCTGCAGGGAATCGCTAGCTGATGGAATCAAAAGAGCGACAGGAGTGATGGTCGCGGGCAAGGTTGTTGTCGTCTGCGGCTACGGCGATGTCGGCAAGGGATGCTGCCAGAGCATGCGCGGATTCGGCGCAAGGGTCATTGTAACCGAAATCGACCCCATCTGCGCGCTCCAGGCAGCCATGGAGGGCTACGAGGTGAAGACGGTCGAGGACACGCTCGGCGTCGCAGACATCTACGTAACTGCGACAGGCAACCGGGATATCATCACGCTCGAGCATATGCAGAAGATGAAGGACCAGGCAATCGTCTGCAACATCGGCCATTTCGACAACGAGATCCAGGTGGACCGCCTCAACGCGGCCAAAGTAAAGAAAGTCGCTATCAAGCCGCAGGTGGACAAATATGCTTTCGCAAATCATGAGATCTACCTCCTCGCAGAAGGCCGCCTGGTCAACTTGGGATGCGCCGAGGGCCATCCGAGCTTTGTGATGTCCTCTTCCTTCACCAACCAGACCCTCGCCCAGATAGAGCTCTGGACAAAGCCCCATAAAACCGGCGTCTACACCCTTCCTAAGGAGCTGGATGAGGAAGTGGCCCGCCTCCATTTGAGCAAGCTTGGCGTGAAACTCACAAGGCTCACGGACGCTCAAGTAGAATATATTGGCGTGAAGAAGGAAGGGCCCTTCAAGCCGGCGCACTATCGGTATTGATGTGATAAGGATACAAGTATACAAAAACATAACATTTATATATTCCAGTATTCCCAGAAGCAAAAAAGAGTCGGCTGGGCCATCCTGGTCGTCCTGGTCGCGATCGGCGCGCTGGCGTATTTCGGCGTGCTGTCGCCGGACAATTTCCTGCCGGAGCGCTGCACAGGGCCTGCAGGCTTGGATTGTATCGACAACGCGGCGATTGACGCCACTAATGACAATGTCACCTTCATCCTCAAGAACAACCTCGGCTTCGGCATCGACACGCTCAGCGTCCAGTCTGCGAGCGACCAATGCACCCTGCAATCAAGCTTCATCATGGTGGAGAACAGCACCGGCGCGTTCAATGCGAGCAACAAGGCGGCGAACAACAGGAAAATCCGTTTCGCGGTCGAATGTTCGAACGATTTCGACACCGGCAGGTTCAAGTCCGACATCCGGGTTGGCTATCGCAACTCGGAGTCGAGTCTCAGCCACCAGGCGTCGGTCAGCATAACGGGAAAGGCAACTTAAGAGGGAAAACGGCTGGGCCATCCTGGTCGTCCTGGTCGCGATCGGCGCGCTGGCGTATTTCGGCGTGCTGTCGCCGGACAATTTCCTGCCGGAGCGCTGCACAGGGCCAGCAGGCCTGGACTGCCTCGACAAGGCGGCGATTGAGGCTACGCCCAACAACGTGACATTCGTGCTCAAGAACAATGTCGGCTTCGACATCACCAGTCTTTCGGTGACTAGCGCCTCGGACAGCTGCGGCTCCGTCTCTGGGTCGTTCATCCAGACCGAGAACGCGAGCGGCGCCTACAACGTCAGCAACAGGGCGGAGAACAACAGGAAGGTCAAGGTGACCGTGACGTGCGGCACGGACTTCAGCACAGGCAGGTTCAAGTCCAACATCGGGCTGAGCTACGCCAACGCGCAGTCCGGGCTCTCCCACACCGCGACGGTTGCTGTGACAGGAGCGGCTTCGTAAACTCCTTTTTTCTTATTCTTTTATCTGTTTTTTTCCGGCAGCAGAAGCTTTATATTTCTCCTCCAGCCAAAGCAGGGCATGAAAGCCATCATCCTCGCCGGGGGGGAAGGCACCCGCCTCAGGCCCTTGACATCAGAGATTCCTAAAGGGATGGTCCGTATCCGGGGCAAGACGATCACGGAGCACGTTATTGGGATTCTCAAACGGGCTGGAATCATGGAAATCTATTTGAGCGTCGGCTATAAGAAGGAGATGATGAAGGAATTTTACGGTGACGGGAAAAAATTCGGGGCGCGCCTCGCCTATGTCGAGGAAGACCCTCCTTTGGGCACCGCGGGCCCGCTCATCGTGCTGAACAGACTCGGCCAACAGCTCAAGGAAACATTCATGATGGTGAACGGCGACAACCTTCTTGACGTCGATATTCGGGAGATGCTGAAGTTCCACCTGGCGCATGGCGCGCTGGCCACCATCGCGCTCACGGGGGTGAAGGATCCCAAACACTTCGGCGTGGCGATGCTGGATGGGGATAAGATTACAGAATTCATCGAGAAGCCGCGCCGCCCGCCTTCCAATCTCGTCAACTCCGGCTACTATCTTCTGGAGCCCGAAGTCTTCAGCATTGTCGCGAGAAAGGAAAGGGCGATGATGGAGCGCGATGTCTTCCCGGAGCTTGCGAGGCGGGGGAAGCTCTTCGGCTTCAGATGCGAGGGCGCCTGGTTCGATACCGGCACGCATGAGCGCTTGAGGGAAGTCGAGGAAAAGTGGCGGCTCAAGTAGTGATTTCCAAGGGAGGAAGCACAATCGCATCGGCCACGGAATGCTCCTCCTTGTTGAGCAAATTCAGGGGGCTGATGTTCTCGCGGAAAAGGAATCTCCTCTTTGAGTTCAGCAAGCCGCAGAGGGTTTCGCTCCACATGCTCTTCGTCTTCTTCCCGATCTGGGCGGTCTATCTTGACGAGGAGAAGAAAGTCCAGTATGTCCAGAAGCTTCTTCCGTTTCTCTCGACATTCGCGCCAGAAGGGAAGGCGAAATACGTGCTTGAGCTTGTTGGGAGGTCCAGGATAAGGGTGGGGGATGTCTTGACATGGTAGGCGAATATCAGAAGACAAGGGTGGACTACAAGAGAGGAGTGGAGTGGCATAGGCAAAAAAGCCTATCCTATGATTGGGCGCCGTTTATAGAAAGGTTTATTGGGATTCTTAAAGGGAAAAAAGTCCTTGATGCGGGATGCGGCGTGGGAAGGGACATCAAGGAATTCTTGAAGGGAAGCATTGAAGTTGAGGGATTAGATTTCTCGGTAAAAGCGATCAGGATATGCCGGAGCTTTGCGCCGCAGGTTCCGTATCATGTCATGGATATCCTGAGGGCGGGGAAACTCCGAACAAAGTATGATGGCATCTGGGCCTGCGCCTCGCTTCTCAACATCAAGAAAAAAGACGTTCCTCGTGTGCTCCGGGGCTTCAGGAAAATCCTCAATCCGGAAGGC
>JAGVXW010000033.1 GCA_018303575.1 Candidatus Woesearchaeota archaeon | reverse complement strand
GAGGTTGTCCTGCCTGAGGAAGAGCTCCGCGAGACGGACGACATCACAATCCTGAGCGTCGTCTCCGGGGGCTGAATGGACTGCGTTTGCGGCCAAAAAGCCGTGTATCAGGGCTCCGGGAGGTCGCTCTGCAAGACGCATTTCCTGGACGCTGTTGAGAAGAAGGTAGAAAGGACTATCAAAGACTTTGATTTAATCAAGAAGGGAGACAACGTCTGTGTCGCGGCTTCGGGAGGCAAGGACTCGCTTGTTGCCCTGTTTCTCGTCAAGAAATATGCTGATCCTCTGGGGATTCCGGTGTTCGCTCTCGCGGTTGATGAGGGGATTGCTGGATATCGGGAGCATACGCTCAGTGACTTGCGGACATTCTGCGGCCATCTTAAAATTCCTCTTCACTTCGTATCATTTAAGGAGAACTATGGCAAAACCCTCGATGAGATCCACGAAAAGGCCCTGAAGCAATTCGGCAAGAAGCCGTGCACGGTCTGCGGCGTGTTCAGAAGGGCCTCTTTGAACCGGAAGGCCCGGGAGCTGGGGGCGACCAAGCTTGTGACCGGCCATAACCTTGATGACGAATCCCAGTCCTTCCTCATGAACGTCCTGCTTGGCAATATGTCCCACAACGCATCTTTAGGGCCCATCACAGGCCTCCAAGAGCGGGAAGGGTTCATACAGCGCGTCAAGCCCCTCTACTTTGTCACGGAGAAAGAGACGCGGCTCTACGAAGGGCTTCAAAATTGATTTCGCGGAGTGTCCCAACGTGCATTTGAGCTTCAGGAGCAAGGTGCGCGACTGGCTCAACCAGATGGAAACCGAGTTTCCCGGCACCAAAAATAGTGTGGTGAACTCCTTTCTTTCCATCCTTCCTGATTTGAAATCAAAATACAAGGGAAAAAGGGAGTTCAGGACGTGCACAAAATGCGGCGACCCGTGCTCCGGTGAAATCTGTAATGCCTGTAGGTTGGAGGAGCAGCTGGCTTAAGTTGCTCTAGAACTTCAGGAACTGCATCGCCTGAGGCACGCTCTTCGACTCAATCACGATGAGCGTGTCATCATGGCAGCTCATGAACTCCTCAATGTTGATGCCGCTCTCAAAGAAGAGGCCGGAGAGGTGGTAGACGGCGCCGGGGGTGCTCTCGATTCCAGGGCTCGAGATCGTGATTAGGGAAAGCCCTGCGTGCTTCCTCATTATCGTATTCTTGAATCGCCTTTCCACCTGTCCAGCATTCTTCTCCTGCACAATCACGGTGATGGTCTTGCTGCCTTCAATAGAGAAGAACAGGTCCCTCCCCTTCTTGATAGCTCCCTCGATCTCCAGAAGCGCTTCAGGGTAGCTCCCCTTGTCCAGCGTGTAGATTACGATATTGTTCTTGATCTCGATGTTGCTCTTCTTGAAGAGCTCGACGATGCGGTCCTCCATGGGCGACTCCTTTATTTTCTCCCTGAACCTGCGTGCGGCGATGAGGATGGCTTCCTTCGAGGTCTTTTTCTCGATGTCGAGTTCCTTTGCGATGACCCTTGAAAGCGCCGAGTAGTTGATGACACCCTTGCGCAGGCAGTCCTTGACCGAGCGGTGCTCGGAGATATAGGCTTGCGTCAGCTCTGTTGTGGTGGGCATGCCTTCTCGAGTGTGCTTCGACTATATAAACCTTACGGAACTGTTCTATTCAGGACAAAAGTTTTAAATGGAACAAATAAGTTTATTTTGTTGCGGGTGGGTCACTAGATTTATATTCCGGTGTCAACCTCCCAGGGATATGAAAAAAATAGCAGTGTCGGAAGTTTTTGAATGCCCTTCTCTAGTGCGACGTCTTTAGGCATTCTCCAGGAATGCATCATTTTCAAACTGCACAGGTGAACACCATGAACCATTTCCTTGCCATCGAAAACCATACAAAAGAAGAAATTGAAGAGCTGCTTGCCCTCGCGGAGCACTACAAGGCGCAGCCGTTCAGCGACGTCTTCAAAAACAAGACCCTGATTGCGCTCTTTTTCAACCCTTCTACGCGCACGAAGACTACGTTTGACCTTGCCGCCACTCAGCTTGGGGGCCATTGCGTCTGCCTTGAGCCCGGGAAATCATCCTGGGGGATTGAAGCGCAGGAGCACGCGGTTATGGATGGCGACAAGGAAGAGCACCTGAAGGACGCCGCGAAGGTGCTAAGCTCTTATGGGGACATCCTCGCTCTTCGCAGCTTTCCGGCGTTCAAGGACTGGAAGGAGGAGAAAAAGGACTCTATGCTCGCTAATCTCGCCAAGTGGTCTACCAAGCCAGTTATCAACATGGAGACGATTTCCCATCCTTGCCAGGCTCTTGCCATGATACGGGCCATCAAGAGCAAATTTTCCACGCTCAAACACAAGAAGTTCGTTTTAACGTGGATCTACCATCCTCAGCCGCTCAACACAGCCGTCGCCAACTCGGCGGGGATGATCGCGAGCATGCTCGGGATGGATATCACTATTGCCAACCCCGAAGGGTATGACCTGGACGCTGGCTACCTGAAACTGATGGGGGAGCACTGCAAGAAGAATCAGGCTTCCTTCAGGGTAGTCCACGACATGAACGAGGCGATGGAGGGCGCGGATTTTGTCTATGCGAAAAGCTGGGGGTCTCTCGGTCAGTATGGCGCGTTCAATCAGGCAGTCCAGGACTCGCACAGGGGCTGGATAGTCGACGAGAAAAAGATGGCTCTCACGCACCATGCCTACTTCAGCCACTGCCTTCCCATCCGCAGAAACGTCAAGGCGACAGATGCTGTCCTTGACTCGGAGCAGTGCCTCATCTATGAAGAGGCAGCCAACCGCCTTCCGGTGCAGAAGGCCATCATCACCAAGCTGATGGAGGGGAACCCATGAACCCAAAAATAATCTTGGCCTTTTCAGGAGGTCTTGATACTTCCTTTTGCGTCGCGCACCTCAAGGAGCAGGGCTATGAAGTTATTACGGTCACGGTCAATACAGGCGGCTTTGGCTCTGAAACGCTGGAAGCGCTCGAGAAGAAGGCGCTCTCCCTCGGAAGCTCAAAGCACTACTCGATTGACGCTGAAGAGAAGATCTACAGCCAGATTATCAGCCACCTTATCAGATTGGACGGCCTTTATGAAGGCGAATATCCTTTGATGTGCGCGGATAGGTATATCATTGCGGAAGAGGTGCTCGCCATAGCGAAGAAAGAGAACGCAAGCTTCGTCTCTCATGGCAGCACTTCTGTGGGGAATGACCAGGTGAGATTCGACTCCGCGCTCCTAACGCTCAACCCCTCTATTCAGATTCTGTGCCCTATCAAAGAACTCGCCATCACAAGAGCGCAGGAAATCACCTATCTGGAATCCAAGGGCTTTGCCGTGAGCAAGGGCAACAAGCAGTACTCCATCAACCAGAATGTCTTTGGAGTCACTCTCTCAGGCTCCGAAATAGATGCCTACAAGGAGCCTTCGAGCGATGCGTATCAACTCACTCAACTTACCCAAAAAAACCCTGCGTACGTCACTCTTGAATTCGAACAGGGATTGCCCATCACCCTGAATGGCATCAAGAAGAACGGCCTCGCCATCCTCAAGGAAATCAACACGCTTGTGGGCGCTTTCGGCATCGGGAGGGGCTCTTATACGGGTGATTGCATCATTGGCATCAAAGGGCACATCGTCTTTGAAGCTCCCGGGCTTTTTGCATTGCTTGAAGCGCATAAAAAACTTCAGCAGGTAACGCTCACAAAGAAACAGCTCCAGTTCCACGCTCTTGCTTCAGCGCAGTGGGCGGATGTGGTCTATTCTGGCCTGTATTATGAGCCTCTCGCCAGAAGTTTGGAGGCATACGCCGCCGCTGAGCAAGCGAAGGTTACGGGAACGGTGAAGCTCAAGCTTGCGCCTCTGTGCCTCTCTATCGTTGAAGTTGAGTCTCCTTATTCCCTTATGAAAAACGAAATCGCGACCTATGCGCAGAAAGGAAGCTGGAGCGCGCAGGAAGCGAACGGGTTCATCAAGCTGTACACGTTGCAGCAAAAGATAGCGTGGTCGAAATGAGCCTCTTCGATGACTTGATGGTTGACACCTCTTCGGGGGATTACTCGCATATCCTCTCCGCGATAGAGGGATTCCTAAAAGCGAACACCTCCTGCGAGCTCTTTACGCAGAATCTGGGCGACAAAAAGGCGAATCTTATCGCGGTTTTCGGCAAACCAACACTACTTGTGAGCTGTCATATGGACACGGTGAAGCCTTGCAAGGGTTGGAGTGTTCCGCCTTATCAGGCTACCGAAAAGGATGGAAAATTTTTCGGTTTAGGGGCAGCAGACACGAAAGGCAACCTTCTCGCCCTCCTTCAGGCTGTCGCCAAGGCAGAACCAAAAAATCTCATGCTTCTTTTCAATGTTGACGAGGAGTCTGGTCCCCAGACGGGGATGCACGCCTTCCTGAAATCTGAGTTCGCATCCTCTCTTAAGCATGCCTTGGTCTGCGAGCCCACTACCCTCAAGCTCGTTAACCAGCATACAGGCTACTCTTCTTTTTGGATTGAAGTCCCAGGCAAAGCCAAGCACTCCTCGGAGGCAGATCAGGACAACGCCATCACCACTGCGTCTAGAATCTTGCTTGGGTTGGAGAAAAAGGCTTTCATGATTGGAAAGATCGAGGGTGGCCTGAGCGGAAACATGGTTCCGGACTCCTGCAAGTTCAAGTGCTCTATCAGGTCTTATCTCGCTCAAGCGCAGATCGTTTCGCTCATCAAGGAAATCCTTGCTCCTTATCCCGGCGTAGCAATCACAGAGTCTTTTGTAGGCCCCTCGCTGGTTCCTAACACCACATTCCCTTATTTGGATCTTCCTTGCGAGGAAGCGGAGTTCTGGACCGAAGCTTCACTGCTGAGTCTCGCGGGCATCCCGTCCGTTGTCTTAGGCGCAGGCAACATCGCTCAAGCACATAGCGCTGACGAGTTTGTTGAGAAGAGCCAGCTTGAGGCCTTTGAGAAGATGCTTATTCAGCTCTTTGGAGAGTTCCCATGAAACAACTCCTCACAAAGTTCATCGAGCAGACAGGAAAGGCAAAGGAGTTTCAGCTCTTCCTTGACTTGATGCATGCTACGCCCTCGATGAGGTACGCAGTCATCAAGGTGAGCGGCAGCTCGCTTGAGAATCAGATGGATACCCTTGCAGAGAGCCTTGTGTTCCTGAGCCAGCTGGGCCTCTTCCCCGTCATGGTCCATGGCGCAGGCTCCGCTATCGACGAGAAGCTGCCCCACTCCGTAAAAAAAGACGGCCTGAGGGTCACTTCGAAAGAGGGCATGGGTGTGATTGCAGGGATATTTGAGCGCATCGCGCAGGTCTTTGTCTCAAAAATCGAGGAAAAAGGGGGGAAAGCAGGAATAGCGAGAGGCGTCTTTTCCTGCACGAGCAAACCGGGCTATGGGCAGGTCGGCGACATCAACGCTGTCTCGCTCGCGCCTATTGAGGCACTTGTTTCAAATGGCATCCTCCCTATTGTTAGCCCTATCGGCTTTGATAGCAACGGAACCCCTCTGAACATCAACGCCGACACTGCGGCAAAGTCGCTTGTGAACGCGCTCTGCCCGAAGAAATTCCTCCTCATTACAGACACTGGCGGAATTTTCGACAGCCAGGGCAAGCTCCTTTCGTTCATCAATCTTACTGAGGATTACTCAAGCTATATCACTGGCGGCATGCTCCTGAAGGTAAATGAAATCAAGGAGTTCCTCCAGCATGCCTCTTCAGAAACCGCAGTTGTCATCACGTCTGCCGAAAACCTTCTCAAGGAGCTCTTCACTGTCAAGGGCTGCGGGACATTCATCAAGTACCATGTCATTCACACTACCGACAAGTTGAGCGAGCTTGACCTCCCCAAGGTGAAATTCCTGCTCGAGGACGCGTTCCAGAAGACCCTTGTCGATGATTACTTCAAGGATGCCAGCAAGTTCAAGAGAATCATCTACCAGAAGGACTACGAGGGCATTGTCATCCTTAAGGAAATCAACGGCATCCCCTACCTTGACAAGTTCGCGGTCCTGCGGTCCTGTTCGGGCAATGGCCTCGGGAAAACCCTGTGGCTTGAAACCCTTAAACACTACCCGAAGATGATTTGGAGGGCCGCGGCGAAAAACCCGTTCAATGGCTTTTACTATGGCCAGAGCGATGGCACTGTCAAGACGCCTGAGTGGCATGTCTTTTGGAGAAACCTAGATGAAGCGGAGCTGTTGTCCGCGGTGAAAGCAGCCACCCAACTCCCTAAAACGTTGCTGGAGGTTTCCCCATGAATGCGCATGAGGTGATTCAGGACGCATCCCAGTACTTGATGCACACATACAAGAGAGACCTTCTCTTGGTTAGTGGGCAGGGGTGCACGGTGTTCGATAGCGATGGGAACTCCTATCTTGACCTTGTTGGAGGTATCGCGTGCTGTACTATCGGGCATTCAAATCCCACTCTTCTCACCTATTTCAAGTCTCAGGACCACAAACTTCTAAACCCTTCTAACCATTACTATACTGCGGAACAAGCGCTTCTCGCAAAAAAGCTCTGCGCTCTTTCGGGCCTTGGAACTTGCTTCTTCTCCAATTCAGGCACCGAAGCAGTGGAGACGGCAATCAAGCTCGCAAGAAAGCATACGGGCAAGAAAAAAATCATCGCCATGGAGCATGCCTTCCACGGAAGGACTCTTGGCAGCCTTTCCGCGACTTGGAAACTGGAAATTAAGGCGCCCTTCGAGCCGCTTGTGCCCTTATTTGTTCATGTCCCATATGGCGACATCAAGGCGCTTGAGAAAGAGCTGGATACCAATACCGCTGCCGTTATCCTTGAACCTATCCAGGGCGAGGCTGGCATCGTCGTTCCGCCTCCAGACTATCTGAAACAGGTTGAGAATCTCTGCAAGAAGCATCATGCGCTCTTGATTCTGGACGAAATCCAGACGGGCAATGGGAGAACGGGAAGCTTCTTTTGCTATCAGCAGGAAGGCCTCTATCCCGATATCGTCACGCTAGCGAAAGGCCTCGCCAATGGCATCCCCATCGGCGTTACACTCTCAAAAGCAGGCATTGACTTCAAGCCGTTCGAGCACGGCTCGACCTTCGGGGGCAATCCCTTCGCTTGCGGAGCCGCCCTTGTGACGCTCGAGGCGATTGAAGCGCTCCTCCCCGGCGTCAAGAAAAAAGGAGTCTATCTCAAGAAGAAGCTTGAGGCGCTCCATTCCCCGCTCATCAAGGGAATCAGGGGGAAAGGTCTGATGCTCGCGATTGCGCTGGCCTGCGACGCCTACAAGCTCAAGGACGCGTGCCAAAAGAAGGGTGTTCTTGTCAACGCAGTGCACAAGCAGGCGGTCAGACTCCTGCCTCCGTTGACCATCACCCTCAAAGAGATTGATTCTGCTATCTCAAAGATAGCGCTAGCTTTGAAAGAGGTGCCTCATGATTAAGGTCGCTGTTGTCGGCGCCACGGGATTTGTGGGATGCGCTCTTTTGAAACTTCTGGAGAAACACTCTGAGGTAGACATCGGACTCATTACTTCTACCTCCCATGTCGGTAAACCCTTGTCAGAGTTGCAGGAAGAGTTCTCTGGAACGCCCCTCGGAAATCTCGTGCTTTCTGTTCAAGACCCTGCGCTTATCAACCAGCAAGATGTGGCCTTTCTTGCTGTGCCTCATGGAACCGCGGAAGCGCTCGCCAAGAATCTTACTTGCAAGGTTATCGACCTGAGCGCAGACCAGAGGCTCACTGCGGTGTATGGGCTTCCCGAGGCCTTCAGCAAGCAGATTTCCCATGCGCAGATAGTGGGGAATCCCGGATGCTATGCCACTGCATGCATTCTTGCCGCACTCCCTCTGAAGAACCATCTCAAATCCTGCGTATTTGACTGTATTTCGGGGTATTCCGGAGCTGGAAAAAACGCGCATGAGAAGTTCAACTATGCGGAGAACATTATCGCTTACCATCTTGCTGACCATCTCCATCTTCCCGAAATCAAGAAAGCGCTCGGATGCAGCGTTTCTTTCACTCCGCATGTCGTCAACGCCTTTTCCGGGCTGATGTGCACCGCACATTTGAACCTTAAGGAGACGCTCTCTCTTGAAGCGGTTCAATCGCTTTACGAGTCCTTTTATAAGGACGGTTTCACAACAGCTGTTTCCCACATCCCATCGACAAAAGAGGTTGTGGGCACTCCTTTCTGCCATATTGGCGGGTTCGCAAAAGACGAGAATGGCCTGGTCGTGGTTTCGGTGATTGACAATCTCATGAAAGGAGCGGCATCGCAGGCTATCGAAAATTTCAACCTCATGTTCGGATTCAACCTGAAGGAGGGGCTCCTATGAAACTCTGGGATAAGGATGGGAAGATGCCTGCTGAAGTGGAAGCGTTCCTCTCGGGAGAGGACGCGTTCCTTGACCAAAAGCTGGTTCCGTTCGACTGTAAGGCCTCCATAGCGCACGCTCATATGCTCAAGAAGATCGGTGTGCTTTCCGAGAAAGAAGGGGCGCAGCTTGTCGAAGGCCTGCAAGAGATTATCAAGCTCCATACCGAAGGGAAGTTCCATGTCAAGCAAGCTGATGAGGACTGCCATACTGCCATCGAAGCCTATCTTATACAAAAGTATGGGGAGACCGGCAAGAAAATCCACACCGCGCGCTCTAGAAACGATCAGGTGCTGACTGCCCTGAGACTCTACGAGAAAGACGCGATTCATCAGGTTCAGGCGCTTATACTTACGCTCAAGGACTGCTTGCTGCAGCTTTCAAAAACATACGGGTACATCGAGATTCCGGGCTATACGCATATGCAGAAGGCGATGCCCACAATCGTTAAGGTATGGCTTGGGTCTTTTGTTTCTTCTTTTGAGGATACGCTAAAGGTCTTCCACCTCGCGGATGAGCTTGTCGACCAGTCTCCTTTGGGAACGGGAGCAGGGTTCGGAATCCCTGTCTTTGACATTGACAGGGAGATGACTGCCAAGGCAATGGGGTTCTCAAGCGTCTTGGAAAACCCGCTTTATGCGCAGATGAGCAGGGGAAAAATTGAAGCCACGCTGATGCATGCGCTCACTCAAATCCTCTTCGACCTCAACAAGCTTTCGACAGACCTGCTCCTCTTTAGCATGGCGGAGTTCGGGTATGTCCTCCTTCCATCCGAGTTCTGCACCGGCAGCTCGATCATGCCTCAGAAGAAGAATCCCGATGTGCTGGAACTTGTGAGGGCCTCCTATCACGTTGTCTTGGGCGAGGAGATGAAAATCAAGGGCATCATCTCCAACCTGATGTCGGGCTATAATAGGGATTTGCAATTGACGAAGGGCCCGATGATGCAGGCGATTGAAATAACCTTAGGATGCCTCAAGAGCCTGTGCCTGCTCTTACCTAAAATTACGATCAATGAGGGCACGTGCAAGAAAGCGATGAGCGGCGAGCTGTACGCTACTGAAGAAGCGTACGAACTCGTCAAGAAGTATCCACCCATAGCCTTCGTCCTCAAGCCTATCCACGAGCTCCCCGCCGCCTTCCTTCGCGATCTTGCCGTCAATCATGATGAAGAGCTTGTCCGGCTTGATGTACTCTAAAATGCGCTTGTAATGCGTGATGATGAGGATGCATTTCTCCTTCGACATGAAGGAGTTCACTCCCTCGGCGACCACCCTTAACGCGTCAATATCCAGGCCAGAGTCTGTCTCATCGAGGATGGCCAGATCTGGGTTCAAGATGGCGAGCTGGAGGATCTCAGCCCGTTTCTTCTCTCCGCCTGAGAAGCCCTCGTTCACGTACCGGTTCAGGAATTTCTCGTCCATCTTGAGCGCTTTCATTTTTTCCTTCAGCATCTTCAGGAATTCGAGAGGCGGGATCTTGTCCTTTCGGCGCGCGTTCAGGGCGGTCCGCAACAGATTTGAGATGGTGATGCCCGGAACGGATGCGGGATATTGGAACGAGAGGAACAGGCCGAGCTTGGCGCGCTCATTGGGAGCCATAGCAGTAATGTCTTTTCCTTTGAAAGAAATTTTTCCCTTCGTAACCTCATAGCCGGGATGGCCCATGAGCACGTTGGCCAGGGTACTTTTTCCCGAGCCGTTCGGCCCCATGAGCGCGTGGATCTTCCCCTGCTCAAGCTTGAGGTTCACGCCTTTGATAATCTCCCCCCCTTCCACCGCCACGTGCAAGTCCTTGACTTCAAGCATCATGCAACACCGCCTTGTGCAGGGCTTCCAAGGGCAGCAGAGCGCACTTGATCCTTACCGGCCCCATCGAAATGCCCATCATCTCAACAATATCATCCTTCGTGAGCTTCATCAGCTCTTCCACCTTCATCCCTTTTGCCTTTTCTGTCAGGAGAGAAGAGGAAGCGATGCTTAACGCGCATCCGCGGCCTTTGAACTTAATGTCTTTCACACGATTCTTTTCCACGGCCACTTGTATTTCAATATCATCCCCGCAGAGGGGGTTGAATTCCCGGTGCTTGTGCGTCGCGCCTTTTAATTCACCGAAATTCTGCGGATTTTTATAGAGATCAAGGATGTGCTCCCGGTATAGGGCGTCGTTCATAGTGAAAAGTAAAGCCTCCGGTTGTTCTTTCCCTTGTTCTCGGTGCCGATATATTTTATTTCCCCGATTTCTGACGTCTGTTTTACGTGCGTCCCGCCGTCAGCCTGGATGTCAAAGTCGCCGATGCTGACGATTCTCAGCTCCTTCAGGCCTGGCGGAAGCCCTTTCGCGAGCTTGCAGACCTGGGGAATTTTTAAGGCCTCCTCTGTTGGCATGAATTGGGCTGCGATTGGCAAATCCTTTGAGATAATCTTATTGGTCTCGGCGATAAATCCTCTTGCTTTCTCTTCATTCAACTCCTGGATGCTGATATCCTCTCGGCACGTTCCGATGTCAAGCTGGTTGCCGGTGCAGAGGCAGCCCTCGGCCCTGAACAGCACTTCGCTCAGGATGTGGGAAGCGGTGTGGGCTCGCATCAATTTATAGCGTCGCTCCCAGTCTATCCTCCCTTTAATTTTATCTCCAGCTTTAAGCCCTTCTTTGTCCACTTCATGGACCACCTGTCCGGAGATTTTCTTGACCGAGAGCACCTTGTAGGTATACTCGCCAACAAGGCTTCCAAAATCGCAGGGCTGCCCGCCTCCGGAGGGATAAAATGCAGTTTTATCAAGAGCCACCAGCCTGCCTTCGACGCCAGTAATTGTCGCTTCAAACTCTTTCAGATAAGAATCCTGGAGATACAGCAACTCGGTCACGCGAACACCTCCTGCGCGTGCTCAATGCCTGAGACGAGCCTCTTGACGTCTTCCAGAGTGTTATACAGGTAGAAGCTCGCCCTGGAGGTTCCCGTAATGCCCAATTTGCTCATCAACGGCATGGCGCAGTGGTGGCCGGCCCGGATGCACACGCCCCTTTCGTCGAGAATAGATGCCACATCATGGCTGTGCACGCCCTGGAGGTTGAAGGAGAGGATGCCAGAGCTTTTCTCTGTTCCCGGCGAGTAAATGAAGACCCCTTTCCTTCCTTTCAATTGCTTCAGCGCTGCTTTCAAAAGCGTTCGTTCCCAAGAAAGGATCTCATCCATCCCGATCTTCTGGAGATAGCGTATTGCCTCGGCGAGCCCGACAGCGCCCGCGATATGCGGCGTGCCTGCCTCGAACTTCATGGGAAGATCGTTCCATTCGGCGCTGTCGAAAGATACCGAGCGGATCATGTCGCCCCCTGTCAAGAAGGGAGGCATCTTTCCGAGCAGCTCCCGCTTTCCATAGAGCACTCCAATCCCTGTCGGGCCGAGCATCTTGTGGCCGGAGAACGCGTAAAAGTCGCAGCCGAGCTTCTTGACATCTACCCTCTTGTGCGGCACGGCCTGCGCGCCGTCGACGACAGAGAGCGCTCCCTTTGAAGCGGCCAAAGAAACCAAGCGCTCAACATCATTGATCGTGCCGAAGACGTTGGAGACGTGATTCACGGCGATGAGCGCCGTGTTCCGGGAAATGAGTTTTTCAGCGGCTCCATAATCCAAGGTGAAATTCTTCTTCAAGGGGATGAATCTGAGCTTCATGCCGTGCCTTTTCGCGAACTGCTGCCACGGGACGAGATTGGAATGGTGCTCGAGCTCTGTCAGGACGATTTCCTTCCTTTTTGGCAGGATCTCATGGAGCGTGTACGAGAGCAGGTTGATGGATTCTGTCGTGTTTCTCGTGAAAATAACTTCATCCTGCTCGGAGCCGATGAAGTCCGCCACTTCAGTGTGCGCATCCTCATAGAGCATCGTCGCTTCCTGGCTCAGCTTGTACACCCCGCGGTGGATATTGGCGTATTGGGAAGAGTAAAAGCGGCTCATCGCGTCGATGACCTGCCTCGGCTTCTGCGTTGTGGCGGCGCTGTCCAGATAGGTGCAGCTCTTGAGAATTGGGAAGTCCTCTTTCAGCCCTCTTGCGACGTTGTTGTCCATCTTCACGCGATCCCCAGCAGCATCTTCACTTCCTCGGTCGGCTTCCAGAGCGGCTCAAACGTAATCTCTACTTCAACGCTGTCGAACCCGAGATTGACGCCGGCTTCCCGCACTTCCTGGAGCAGCATCGGGCCATAGGGGCACATGGGTGTTGTAAAGGTCATCGTGATCTTGAGATGGCTGCCCTGGATATCAACGCCATAAACGAGCCCCAGGGTCCAGATATCGAGTCCGAGCTCAGGATCCGCGATATTCTTCAGCATGCCGATCACGTCATCTCGGGTAGCCATCATTCCTCCAGCAAAGCGAGAATGGTTGACTCCAGCTTTTCCCTTATAAGCGTGTCGGTGAAATGCTCCAGCACCGGAGCGAAATATCCTTCGACGATCTTCTTTGTAGCTTCCTCCTTGCTGAGGCCGCGGCTCATCAGGTAAAAGAGCCGCTCCTTGTCGATCTGGCCGATGGTGGAGCCATGCGTGCATCTCACATCATTGTTGTCGATCTCAAGATTCGGGATGGCGTCGGCTTCTGCCTCGGCGCTCAGCATGAGCATGTCCTGCTTCTCATAGCCGTTGCTTCCCTGGGCGTTCTGGGCGATTTTCACCAGCCCCCTGCTGAGCCCCTTCGCCTGCTTGTTCAGCACCCCCTTGGTGAGGATGTCAGACACGGTATAAGGGGCGAGATGGCGGGATGCGGTGTAGAAATCCTGCTTTTGGTTGCCAGTGCCATTGAAGAGGACAGTGATCGTGCCATTCGCCTCGTCTCCCACCAGATCATTATACATGTCTGACTTCGTGTACGCCGAGCCGAAACAGACTTCTGTCCAATGCACGGTTGCCCCTTTCATCGCCCGGCTTGCCTTTCTCTGGATAGCTGTGCAGTCCTTCGGCAGGTTCTGGACGATGACGATATCTACCCTGCTTCCCGGCTCCGCGATGACACGGATGTCGTCGCTGACATACCCCTTCCTGAGCGTTCCGTCTCTTTTGAGGATAATTTTCGCCGCGCAATTCTTCTTCGCATGGATGAGGAGGGTTTCAAAGAGTGGGCCTTTCTCTATGGATTCATCAAGCTCAACAGGCTGCGTAATTGCGGAATTCTCAGGAATCGTGATTGCGATACAGCGATTCACATAGGCCTGATGCAGCCAATACAATTTATGCTTGTCGTCCTCAAACTCCGTGAAAAACTGACTGAGATCATCAGGGACTGACAGCCCTTCTGTCACCAAAACCTCGGCTGGCGCCTTCTTCGTAAACGCAATCTTCGCTTCTCCCCCTTTCAGCGAGGAAAAATCAAAATCGGGCTTGATGGTGATTGCGAGGCCGTACTTGAATTCTGGCAGCGGCGCATTCTTTGCGTTCTCGAGCGCCTGTTTTTTGTTAAGAATCATCCCAACGAGCCCTCCATCTCCAATTCGATGAGGCGGTTGAGTTCGACGGCATATTCCATCGGAAGCTCCTTGACAATGGGCTCCACGAAACCGGAAACGATCATCTTGGTGGCAGTCTCCTCATCAAGGCCGCGGCTCATGAGATAGAATATTTGCTCCTTGCTGATCCTGCCAACCGTGGCCTCGTGCGCGATCTCGACGCTGTTCTCCTTGATGTCCATATACGGGAAGGTGTTCGACTTGGATTCGGCGTCCATCATCAGCGCGTCGCACTGCACGTTGGCGACGATGTTCGTCGCCCCTTTCCTGACGCTGAGCAGGCCGCGATACGACGTGATGCCGCCATCCTTGCTGATGCTCTTAGAAACGATATGCGAGCTCGTATTCTTGCCCACATGCACGACCTTGCAGCCGGTGTCCTGGTTCTGGCCCTTGCCCGCGAAGGCGATGCCGATGAAGTCGGATTTTGAGCGGTCGCCCTTGAGATACGAGGAAGGATAGAGCATAGTCACGCATGAGCCCATGTTGCCATTGACCCATTCGATAACCCCTTCTTCTTCGACGACGGCGCGCTTGGTGTTGAGATTGTACGTGTTGCGGCTCCAATTCTCTATCGACGAGTATCGCGCCCTCGCGCCTTTCAGGACATGGATCTCGACGCAGCCGGCGTGCAAGGAGTTTTGGGCATACTGAGGCGCGGAGCAGTTATGCACAGCGACACCCCCCACAGTGTACGTTTCATGATCTTCCACCCCAAAGTTATAGACGGGCAGGTTCTTCACTTCCCTCTTCGTTATGCTTCTAATCGGAAGGAACGCGAACTTCTCGCTGATTCCGAACAGAGAAGCCCGATTCTTGCCGTGGAGTTTGTCACTTAACTGAATTCCAACAAGATCTCCAAAGGGCTTCATGAACGCGCCGGTGATTCCAAGTGTGAACATTGCTTTCCTGTTTTCTTTTGATCGGTCCCGCCTGTTCATGAAGGCAACAACCCCTAGACGCAGCAGCATATCCCTCCCCTGCCTGAGCAGTTTCTCAGAAGTGGTATTGATTCTGCATACTTCTTTGAGGCCTGAGGTGACGTGCTTGCAATAATAATTGCCGTCTCCCCTAAACCATCCCTTGATAATTTCCTTCTGGTGCTCTGGCTTCTCATACATCATCCATGAAGGTACTGCTTTGTTGTCACATTTTGTTCCGAACTGCTTGAAGAGGCGAGCAAGTTCTACGGAGCACACCACAACGGATGTTCCATGGTTCTTCTTATGCCTTATTTCAAGGGTGTTCTCAACCTCGAAAACTTTTTTCAGGCATGCCTTCACATCTGCGATGTAACCCTTTTCCTTGCTACTGAATGAAAAATTAAGGTACGAATCGCTGCTCACGCTTCCTTCAGCAAGATAATATCCAACGAGCCTAAAAAACTCAGGGATAAGGGGAACAATGATATCTACGGGCACTTTCTTATTATGAATGTGACGTTTTATAGTGAAGGTATGGGTTTTCCCTGGCCTCACTGTTTTATTGATGGGCATAACCAGATAATCGCCTTTCCTGAAATAGCGAGGGATATTCCAACGTGGGGTAAAAGTTTTATTGCGCTCGTTTTTTCTCTGCTTGTCGACATAGAGGAAGGGGTGTTCCGGGGTCACTTCGATTTTCTGGATGCTGTCACCCCATACTTCGATGGTACAAATGGTGCCGGTATAGAGAGACGATTGCACGTCCCTTGTTTTCTTGAACTCTCCTTCGCTGGTGAGGACTTTCTCATCCGCTTTGATGTCCTCAATGAGCTTATAATCAGGATTCGTTGTCACGATATTCCCTTTGGTAAAGCACCCTTCAATGTACTGGACTTGCGCGTCTTCATCGACGATAATCAGCGTGTGCTCGAACTGCCCGCCCTGCCTCGCGTTCATCCTAAAATACGCTTGCAGCGGCAGGTCGAGCTTGACACCCTTGGGAACATAGATGAACGTGCCCCCTGACCAGACCGCAGCGTGCAGGGCAGAGAACTTGTGAAGGCCGATAGGGACGCAGGTTGTCATGAAGTATTTTTTCACGAGCTCGGGATGCTTCTGCACTGCCTCATCGCAGTCCAGGAAGATCACGCCTTTCTTTTCCCATTCTTCCTTGAGCTTATGGTAGATGACGTCTGCCTCGTATTGCGCGCCAACTCCTGCGAGAGCTTTCTTTTCCGCTTCCGGGATGCCAAGCTTTTCGTAGGTCTTCCTGATGTCTGCGGGCACATCCTCCCAGCTCTGCGCGTTTCTCTTCGCATCAGGCCTCATGAAGAAGTAAATCTCGTCGAGATTGAGATCCTTGAGGCTTGGCCCCCAATCGGGCAAGGACATCTCATTGAAGCGCTTCAGCCCCTCAAGCCGTTTCCGGAGCATCCATTCCGGCTCATTTTTTTGGCGAGAGATCTCCCTAACAAGATCTTCCGAGACGCCCGGCCTGGGCTTGAACGCGAGCCGCTCAGGATTGATATGGTCGTACGTCTCGCGGTTGATTTCAAAACTTTTGTCGAGTGTCTCTGACATGGGGCACCAGTTAACTATTGTTAAAATAACTGGGATTTATATATAAAGATTGTGAATTCCCCGCATAGAAATCCGCCGAGTTGCCGTTATCGGAAATCTTCCTGTAAACAAGGCAGGATCGCTCTTTTGTGTATTGCGTAGTGCAGCGTCCGCTCATATGCCTTCCGCTGATACTGGTTAAAGACATCCTGCTGCACCCAAGCGTAGCCATACTCTTTTGAGGGATCCCTGTGCGCAAGGAGCCGCCTGACGGTATTTGCCACAAAGAGGGTATCGCCCACCCGAATAGGTTCATGAAATCTCGCCTTCCGTTCCGGGTCATGGAAACTTCCCTTGCGTTCCTTGAGCGCTTTGATCCGGAGGCAGTTCGAGCCGCCCATGTACCCGCCGAGGATGGAGGCGATCAGCGTCGAGGGGGCAATGCCCTCCTGCCTGACGCTTTCCACAAGCTCTGGCGGCCAGTCTTCGCCGTACAGAGCCACGTGCCTGTCCCGCATTTCCCGCGTGATCTGGAAGTGATGGAATTCCCACCGCATGCCCACCCGCAAGTCCTCGAAGTACCGCGTATTTGTCCACGGGGCGCCTGGAGAGCACACAAGCTGGTCAACGCTCATGCGTGTGAAGAATACTGCGATCATGAAAAATCTATGTTGTCTTTTTTCTAACAACAAAGGAAATATTTTTATAGGCCATCCCATTCCCCCGGCCATGGACACATCAGCGCTGAAGGAGCTGGGCTTCACCGAGAACGAGATTTCGGTTTACCTTGAGCTCCTCAAGTCAGAAGCGACCGCCAGCCAGCTCTCGAGGCGCACTGGCATCAACCGCACGCTGGCGTATCAGGTGCTGGGCCGCCTGTTCCGCATCGGGCTTGTCTCACATACGCTTCAGGACGATGTGAAAGTCTTCAAGGCGGGCCATCCGTCGAAGCTTCTGGCATACCTTCAGGACAAAGAGCTTGGCGTCAGGAACCTGCTTCCGGAGCTTCTTGCGCTCGCGCCCCGAGAAAAACGCACACACAGCGTCGAGCTCTATGAAGGCAAGGAGGGACTGAAAACCCTCATGAATGACATCCTTCGCTTGCGGCCGAAGGAATGGCTCGATATCACTTCCGGGCAGACGGTCGACGTTCTTCCAGACTATTTCATGGACAACTGGGAGAAGAAGCGGGCAAAGGCAGGGATTCACGCGCGATTCCTTGTCAACAGCACCGCGCAGGGAAGAAAGCGGGGGAGCCAGCTCAGCGCCCTGAAATTTTCGCAGGTCAGGTATCTGCCGAAGGGCCTCTATTCCCCTGCCCATATCTATGTCTATGCAAACAAGGTCGGAATCGCGCTTTGGGAGAGGGAGTTTCCCTTTGGGGTTATCATCGAAAGCAGGGAAATCGCCAGCCGCTTCAGGGAGTTCTTTGAATGGTTCTGGCGCAAATCTTAAATACTTAACGCCCTTAACTCGTCAAAAATGGCGCTCCATATGCCGCAAGAGGTCGAGGTCTGGTATCTTCTTCCAGCTCTCCGTCGGGAACTCGCGCGCGTTTTCGTGGATGAGGAAGGGCTCAGCCAAAAGGAGGCGGCCGAGCTTCTCGGGCTGACGCAGGCGGCTGTCAGCCAGTATCTTCATACAAAACGCGGATCTGATCTTAAGTTTACGAAGCAGGAACTCACTGACATCCGCGCTGAGGCGAAAGGCATCCGGAAGAATCCGAATAGCATCATGCAATCTCTCAATGATCTGTGCCGGAGAATGATGGGCGGCAAGACGATGTGCGACCTGCACCGAAGGCTTGACGGAACCATTCCCGCAACGTGCAGCGTTTGCAAGGTGGCTGCGTAGATGGAGAACAAGAAGCTCGGCATCGTGCTGGTGGGGATCTCATCTGTTCTTGCCCTGCTGCTCGTCCAGCTCATCGGGGGCATGAGCACTGAGGCGAAGGCGCTCGGCTGCTTCGAAAACGCGGCGTGCAGCAAGCTCCAGTCCGGGCTTTCCCTAACGCATTTCGCGTTCGGCTTCATCGGCTTCATGCTCGCGCTTGGATTTTACCTGCTCTTCTTTTCTCCAAGCGAGGAAGCGCTCCTGAGAAGGATTGAGGAGAGCAAACAAAAGGAAATCGGCGAGGAAAAGTTCTCCCTGGTGATGAAAGGTCTTGATGTATCAGAGCAGGAAGTCATCAAGGCGGTCCGCGAGCAGGACGGCATCACCCAGAGCACGCTGCGGCTCCGGACAGCGATGTCAAAGGCGAAACTGAGCACTGTGCTCTCTGACTTGGAAAAGAAAGGCCTGATTGCGCGGCAGGAGCAGGGCAAGACGCTTTCTGTCCACATCAAAGAGGCGTTTTGAACGGTTATTCTTCAAAATTCCTTGCTTATAGCTTGTTTCCCATCGCTTGTCCTGGAGGGAAAATATATAAGCCAGGCCTTTCACAACCGATCCAGAGGTGGGTTTTAATGTCAGAAGAGCATCAAGGAACAAAAAAAGATTCAAGTGAACTCTACAGCAAGCTCGGAACCTGGAGTTCCGTGCTCTCCGTCATTTTATTGCTGGTCATCGCGCTCCAGCTGGGCGACCTGGGCAAGAGCCTGAAAGGCGGCACAGTGCAGGCAGGAAATGACGCGCCTGCGATCCAGCCTGGAGATTCGGCTCCCGCGCCCACAGTTGACATGGCAAAGCTCGTGGACGATGATCCGATGCTCGGGAACAAGAACGCGCCGGTGACTATCGTTGAGTTCTCGGATTTCGAGTGCCCCTATTGCGGACGCTTCCATTCGCAGACTTTCCCCCAGATCAAGCAGGAGTATATAGATACCGGCAAAGTAAGATTTGTGTACCGCGACTTCCCCTTGGGATTCCACCAGAACGCGCAGAAAGCTGCTGAAGCGTCTGAATGCGCTGATGAGCAGGGCAAGTTCTGGCAGATGCATGAGAAGCTGTTCTCTAGCGGCGTGCAAGGCGGAACAGCGACGTTCAAGCAATATGCGCAGGAGATCGGCCTGGATATGGCGAAGTTCAATTCCTGCCTTGATTCGGGCAAGTATGCCGGAGAAATCCAGGCTGACCTGAGTGCCGGATCGCAGGCCGGGGTTTCAGGAACGCCGGGCTTCCTTGTCAACGGCCAGAGGATTGACGGCGCCCAGCCCTATGCGGTCTTCCAGCAGGCCATTGAGGCTGCGCTTGGCTAAGATGAAGACCTGGGTAAAATGGGCCATCGGCATCGCCGTTGTGGTGGTGCTGGCTTTTTATTTCTTGAGGGCTCCGGACTATCCTGACACGATTATCCCCAAACCGCCGCGCGGCAATGCCTCATCTTCTGTCGTGATCGAGGACTTCTCTGATTTCCAGTGCCCCGCTTGCGGGGCGGCGCATCCTGTGGTGAAGAGGATCATCGAGGAGTATGGAGATAGAGTGCAATTGCAGTACAGGCAATTTCCCCTTTCAAGCATCCATCCCAGAGCGTTTCTCGCCGCTGAGGCGTCTGAATGCGCCAACGACCAGGGCAAGTTCTGGGAGTATCATGACCTCCTCTTCGAGAATCAGGACCGGCTCGACCGGGCCGACTTGAGAAGGTACGCCGAGGAGCTTGGCCTTGACATGGAGAAGTTCAACGCCTGCCTCGCTTCAGGCAAGAAGGCGAAGATCGTGACCGGCGAGCAGCGCCAGGGCACCGCCAGAAACGTTCAAGGCACCCCGACGTTCTTCATCAACGGCAAGCAGCTCAGGAGCTGGAATTACGAGAGCTTCAAGGCAGAGATTGAGGAAGAGCTGACTACCTCATAACGATTCAATCTTTATTCTCTTTTTCATACCACTCGTCTTCCTGATTATCCCAAAGTCCCCTCATCTTTGGTTTCTGTATCTTGTGAAGAAATCCGTCGTATTGGCTCTTCTTTTTCATGGCTCTGTAACCTCCTTTCAAACCGGGCACTCCAGCTTCGATAACTCCTCGCTAAACACTGTCTTGTTCTCGCTGTAATCAATCGGGCATTCGATGATGGCCGGACCCTTCTGCTTGAAGGCCTTTTCCAGCGTCGGCAGCAAGTCGGCGGCTTTCTTTATCTTGTACCCTTTCGCGCCATACGCTTCCGCGTACTTGACGAAATCAGGATTGCCATAATCCAGCGCGAAATCCTCGAAGCCCATCGCTTCCTGCTTCCACTTGATGAAGCCATACGCGTCATCGTTCAGGATCAGCACAACAACATTGAGGCCGAGGCGCACAGCTGTCTCCATCTCCTGTGAGTTCATCATGAAGCCGCCGTCGCCGCACACCGCCAGCACTTTCTTGTCCGGATGGACAAGCTTGGCGGCAATCGCGCTCGGCAGGCCCGCGCCCATCGTGGCCAAGGCGTTATCCAGAAGGAAGGTGCCAATCTCATACGTCGGATAATGCCTCGAGAACCAGAGCTTGTAGATGCCGTTGTCGAGGCAGAGGATATCCTCTTTCCCTAAAGCTTTCCGGCAATCCGCCACAATCCTCCTGGGCCGCAGGGGGAAGGAAGAATCGCTCTTTCCTTCTGCATTCCGCGCCTCTATCTCCTTCTTGATGCGCTTGCAATAGTCATCGTCATATTTATAGCCTTTCAGCGCCTCGCTCAGCATGTCCAGGGCAGAGGCGATGTCGCCGATCACCTCGCATCTGGGGTTATAATAGCTGTCTGTCCTAGCGGGAGTGAAGTCAATGTGCACGATGGTCTTGTTTCCCCGGTTCCATACAGCCGGGGGATGCTCTGTGGGAGAATAGCCGGCCGCGATCACGACATCTGCCCGATCCACAACGCAGTTGACGTAATCCTTCTTATGGATCCCAAAGGCATAGAGGGAATTCTTGTGGTCATCGCCCAGGGCGCCCTTGCCCATCTGGGTGTGGATGACATACAAATTATGCGTGTCGCAGAGCTTCCTCAGCGCCTCATGGACGCGGTTGCGCTGCGCCCTGCTTGAAACGATGACTATAGGCAGTTTCGCGGTGCGGATAATGGTCGCCGCCTGCTGGATGATCTTGTCGTCGGGGTTGGGGCGCCTGAGGATAAAGGGTTTCAGGGGCAGAGCATCCACGTCCTCCTTGGCGATGTCCTCCGGGAGCTCAATATGGCAAACACCCTGCCTCTCTGTCGTGGCGAGCTTGAAGGCCTCCCGTATCTCTTTGGGGATCTGTTTGGGACCCTGAATCTGGACCGAGCGCTTTGTCAGCGGCCTGAGCATATTGATGACATCGATAACTTGGAAATCCGCCTGCCAGTTCTCCCGGATGCCTTTCTGCCCTGTGATGGCGAGCAGGGGCATTCCGCCGAGTTGCGCGTGGGCGATGCCGGTGACAAGATTCGTGGCTCCGGGGCCGAGCGTTGACAGGCACACCCCCACTTTCCCTGTTAAGCGGCCATAGGTCGCGGCCATGAATGCAGCCGCCTGTTCGTGCCTCGTGATGATCACCCTAATCTTAGATTTGCGCAAGCTCTCCAGAAGATCAAGATTCTCCTCGCCCGGGACAGAAAACACGTATTCGACGCCCTCCTCAAGAAGGCATTTGACGAACAAGTCTGAGGCTTTCATGGCTGCATGTTGATGGTTTTGATGTTGACGAATTCCAGCATCCCATATCTGGAAAGCTCCCGGCCCATGCCGGACTTCTTGATGCCGCCGAAGGGCATCCTTGGATCCGACTTCACAAAGTCATTGATCGCGACTGTGCCGGCCTGGATTCTGGCGGCCAGCTTCTCAGCGTAGCTTAGATCCCTGCACCAAAGCGAGGCCGCCAGGCCATAGATGGAGTCGTTGGCCATCTGTATGGCTTCTTCATCGCTTTTTACGGTTATGATGGGCGCTATGGGGCCGAAAATCTCTTCCTTGAGGACCTTCATGCCTTTGTTTACGTTGGATAGAATGGCCGGAGGGAAGAAAAATCCCTTGGATGGCACAGTTGCCTCAAACAGCACCTTGGCGCCCTTCTGCTTTGCGTCGTCAAGCTGGGTCTTGAGGCCTGGGATGAATTCCTGCCTTGCGATTGGAGCGATGTCTGTCGAAGGGTCCATAGGATTTCCTATCTTGAATCTTTTCACCTGACGAACAAATTCATCCTCAAAGACCTTGGCCACCTTCTCATGGACAATGAACCGTTTCGCAGCGATACAGCTTTGGCCGCAGTTGAGGAATCTTGCCCGGGCGGCTGTTTGCGCGGCTTTCTCAACATCCGCGTTTTCGAGAACAATAAAAGGATCCGAGCCGCCCAATTCCAAGACGCAGGGCTTGATGTGCTTTCCGGCCAATTCTCCAATGGATTCACCGGCCTTGTTGCTGCCTGTTAAAGAGACCGCATCGACGTGCTCGACGAGCTTCATGGCGATATCCGAACTGATCAGGAGCGTCCTGAACGCGCCTTCAGGCAGACCGGCTTCCCGAAACGACTCTTCAATCGCGAGGGCGCATCCCGGAACGTTGGAAGCGTGCTTCACGATGACGACATTGCCCGCCATCAGAGCCGGGGCAGCGCACCTGAACACTTGCCAAAACGGGAAATTCCAGGGCATGATGGCGAACACAATGCCGAGCGGCTGGAAAAGGATCTGGCTCTTGTGCGTCTCTGTTTTCACGATTTCAGGAGCAAGGAAATCTTCAGCGTGATCAGCGTAGAAATCGCAGCAGAGGGCGCATTTCTCCACTTCCGCCTGGCTCTCGCGGATGATTTTGCCCATCTCGCATGTCATCAGCTCAGCGTAGCGCTGCTTGTTCCTCCTTAGCGTTTCAGCGACTTTCCTGAGGTAGGCGGCGCGCGCTGAGATCTCCAAATGGCTCCAGGATGCCTGCGCCTTCCTCGCATGCTGGATCGCCTGCAGCGCGTCTTCAAAAGAATGCTCCTTATACTCTTTAATCAGCTCGCCAGTGTAAGGATTGATGGCTTTCATGCTTCCCCCAAACAACAGAAGAATCGCGCTTTTTTAAGGGTTTCTATAAAGAAAGGGTTACTTGAGGAATCTTCCCTTACGAATGAGCTCTTTGAGGGTTTTCTCGAATTTTTCTGCGCATTCCAGAGCGGAGTTAACCTTAGGGATTACCGCAAAATAAAATGCCACATTTTATATAGTGATTGTTCTTAAGAAGGTTATGAATCCAGCACAAGTAGAGCGGATGTGGCTCGCCACACTTTCTGAATGTAACGAAGTTCAGCGAAGACGTCTTGCGGGGATTAAGGCGCTCGAAATAGGTCGAGGCGGCAAAGCGCACGTCTGCGCGCTAACAGGCATGTCCCATCATACGGTGCTCAAAGGCATTCAGGAAGTAAAAAACAAGAAGCGTAAAAACTCCACGCGACTCAGAAGGGAAGGAGGCGGACGCAAAAAAATATCTGAGCAACATCCCGAAATTATCACTCAGATTGAAAGAATTCTCGACGAGAGTACAGCTGGTGACCCTATGAGCTTGCTCAAGTGGACTAGCAAGTCCACTTACACAATTGCAAGTACACTCAAAGAAGATGCTATTTCACCAGATACTATTGCACGTATCATCAAAAGCAGAGGATACACGCTGCAAGCAAACAAAAAAACACGTGAGGGTAAGCAGCACCCTGACCGCAACGCACAGTTCGAGTACATCAATAAGACCGCAAGGCAATTCACCGAGCAAGGAAACCCCGTCATAAGCGTTGACACAAAGAAAAAAGAGCTCGTTGGGGATTTCAAGAATAAAGGACGTGCATGGCACCAAAGAGGAAACGCCACCATTGTGCGAGTGCACGATTTTGAGATTCCAGAACTGGGAAAAGTAAATCCCTATGGGGTTTATGATCTCAATGAGAATAAAGGATGGGTCAACGTCGGCATTGATCACGACACTGCGGAGTTTGCCGTCGAAAGTATCCGGCAATGGTGGAAACATCTTGGAAGCAAAACATACAAGACACGAACACAACTCCTTATCACTGCCGATTGCGGCGGTAGCAACAGTACACGAGCCCGACTTTGGAAAAGAGAACTACAAGTTCTCGCGAACGAAACAGGAATCGCCTGTACAGTCGTACATTTCCCGCCAGGCACGAGCAAATGGAACAAAATTGAACACCGACTCTTCAGTTTCATCAGCATGAACTGGAAAGAAAAGCCGCTCTATGATCATGCAACTATCATCAATCTCATTAAGTCGACGACGACAACTACAGGACTTCAAGTTTTCGCCCGTCTCGACACGAAAAAATATACAAAAGGAATCAAAGTCACAGATGAAGAAATGGCACAAATCAACATTCAACCGAGCGAGTTCCACGGAGAGTGGAACTACACCATCAAACCGTCAAACTGGCATGTTATTTTGCGATGACCCCTTAATGAGTAGGATATCCTCGGTATGGCCACGTATTGATGGGGCGTTGAGGCACGCAGAAATCTGTCGGAGGTCTATTGCATATTGCTGAATAGCAACCCAAATATCATTTATATTGTGCTGCTGCTCTTTTCCATCTCCCACATAACGCTGATGCTCGACAAGAATCTCCCTTACCTTATCCCACTCCTTTTTCTCTATCGCTTTCTTCATCTCTTTCAATGTGCGATAGTACTAGTAGCATGACAATTTAGTTCCGTTATGTTTATATAGTAGCTTTTTCTATGGTTGAATACCATGAAACCAATACCCATGAAACTGAAGAAACAGGA
>JAGVXW010000035.1 GCA_018303575.1 Candidatus Woesearchaeota archaeon | reverse complement strand
AGCGCAGGTCTGAAAGATTTCGAAGGATCAGCGGCGTACATCAGGAACCAGCAGAAGCACCACAACATCGTTATCGTCGACGATCGGCAGCAGAAGCTCTCAGCCTTCACCGCGGGGTGAGATGCGACAAGCCCGACCCGTGGGAGGGCTTGGCGAGGAACCCCGCGGAAGGGGGTCATAGGGGGTCGCAACCCCCTATTTCACGTCTCTATGAACCTCACAAAGGCCATGCTGCGCGTGCTGATTTATTGCATCTCGTAAAGAAAGGGTTCCTCAAACAGACGTATTCAGGGAGAAAGCTCATCTTTCTTCGGGCGGATAATTTCGAAGAACTCATCAGGGTGGTGTAAGGAACATCCTCCTTAATCCCTCTTTGTTCCTAAGGAACTCTTCGAGTTCACCTTTGTATCTTGCTTTGTCTATCTTTTTTGCTTTCTTGAAATAAGACTTGGCCTCGTCATCTTCAAACAGGCTCAATGCCTTCCCAACAAAAAAGAGTTCCTGATAGCATCCCGTATTCCCCGCCTTCATGCCTTTTACGAGCTGATACGCTCTCTGGTAGTCTTGCTTGTGAAAAAGAAGCGAGGCATGCATCACTTTCATGAGATTGTAAAATGCTTCATCCATGCCTGTGAGAAAATCATAAAAATGTTCAGGGTCATAAACTATGTTGCGATACTCCCCCTCTACTGAGCGAAGGTAAGGGAGATTCTCGCTTTCCCTTTCCAATTCCTGCAGGAACATGATATAGGCCATGATAGAATCCTCATCCGAATCCAGCACATGCCTCTTCTGCTCTATGAACCTGCGGAGTTTCCTAAGGAAAGTCCCTATCTCATCTGCAGTGAGGTTCTCGGTTTCATTTAGAAAGCCAAGGTATTCCTCTGCGAGTTTCGGCTGGCCTTCCTTTCGGAGATCCTGCGCGGTAGTTTCAACTGCTTTTTTCTGGTTGAGGATAATCTGCTCCCTGCTCATATTCATTGCATTTAGCTTGTCCTCTTCAAACGCCTTTTTTGATTCTGCTCTGAGTTCATGTATGCCCTCCTCCAACATCGCGGTGTCCTCAGTAATGAACCCAAGAAAAGATTTCAAAAAAGGTGGATAGCCGAATAGCTTCATGTTCAGGGCGTAGTCAGTATCAAAGAGGGCATTGGTAAATTCCTTTATGTCGGATAAATAGAACTGGGCCATAGCCGCGAAGGCAGCTTTGTCATTTGACAGCGCAAACCCATTGTTTGCGAATTCATCAAGGTTCATGCTGAATTTGCCATAAAAGAGCTTATTTGCCTTCATAATCTTCCTGTCTTGCTCAGGGAACGGAGAGTTTTTCTCTTCATAGCTCTCGATTTCATCAAGAGTTAAGGTTTTGCTCAAACTGAATAGCTCATCTTTTCTGCTGCTTAACCTACCGTAATTCTTCCTCATTGTCGCATATTCTTCTAAAGACTCAATAGCCCCCCTGCCTTTCTCTCCGTAAACTAGCCCAATAATCAGGAAACTTCCCTCATACAAGGGATGCCGCATTAGCCGCGCATTGACTTTCTTGCCGTTCGCGGTAAGATTGCTTGAGCTCACGATTATTTTTGTTTCCCCCGTTTTATTGTCCTGGAAATAAACGTCATAAAGGTCCCTCCCATATGTATCTAGCTTGCCTTTTTTCTCTTTCTTGAGATAGGTGAGGTCATGCCTCTTCGATTTCGAGATTTCTGTAAACGCCTCCTGTTCTTTCTCAGGCAGCGCTTTGAAAAGATGTTCTTTCAGGTACTCCAGCAAGCGTATTTTTTCAACAAAAAAATAGAATAAGCCGAATTCAAGGACAAGATCCGCAAAAAGCGGGGTGCCATCATATTCATCGAGCACTTTCCCACCGAAGAAGTCTTCGAATTCATCTATGATGTCATCCAGAATGTCGTTCTCTTTGAGATAGCTCCAGATCGTATCGTGCACATCTAGGAATACCACTTATCTTGCCTCTTTGTCATCCATTGTTGCACCAGTGCCTGTACGCATTAGCATAATCCATAGCGCCAGGCTGTTCAAAGGAGATATCCTGGAATAACACCCTCAGTCTTAATCTCCCAAAACGCACTTTTCCTACAATGCATAAGCCATTATCATCTGTATCAATCTTTTCTAGAACTGCTTTTTCCTTTCCAAGAAGGCATTCGCAGGGGGTAGGAATGCTTTCATCAAGCAAACAAGCCCAGCCAGAGAGTTGTTCATACTCACCATAGCAGTCCATAGTCGCTTCTTCCGCAATTCGCTCGTACACCTTTTTCTTTGCAGGTGTGATATCAGAGTTACTCTTCTTTTTTTTCATCGCTCTCTTCCCTCTCCTTTATCTCCTTTTCAGCAAACCTTTTTGTCTCTTCTATAAATTTGAGCATTTCGCTGTCTGGGAAGCCAAGTTGATTAAGCAAGTCATAATCAAAATAATAGATGGGCGTTATCTTATTCCTTTTCTCGTGAATATCAACCCACATAAGCTTTTTTGGCATCTTCATCCCTCCGGGCTCTTAGCATTATCATGGCATCGTTCACAGACTGCTTAGCAAACTTCTTTTCTTTCCTCTTTGGTCAATCCTATTTATCTCGTGGATTTCTTCTCGCCTTTATTTGGGAACATGCGCCTTAATGCAAGATTGGCTTCTTGCGCGTTGAAATATTCCGGGTCATACTCCCCACCAAGCCAGTCCTCGATGAGTTCTTTGTATTCAGGATGCTTTTTGTTCTTTTGTACATCTAGCAAATGGTAATACCCCGGATAGCTTCCGCAGTCCTCAACGGGGCAGTTACGCTCTCCAGCAAGGCACACAGGATACGAAACACCACGCTCTTTTGGTAATAGTTTCTCAACAGTGAGCGCATGCTCCCAGCCATCGCCGAAATCATACATATACCAGAATTTCTGTTTTAGTTTCAGCATATTCGATTTGTACGTCCTCGATGAACATAACTTTACGTTATCAAATTCTTCTATCTGGTTAATTTTGTCATCTTGATACCTCTTTTCATCAATGGTGAACCCGTACAGATGAGAGTTCGACCAGCCCATAACTGCCTGGATGACACTATGCAACTGATGGAGGGTCATCTCCCTCTGCACCTGGAACCTTCTCCAGATTTTTGGTGTAATCCCTTCTAGGGTTATTTTTAGCTGCAGTATCTCATCCTTTTTCATAGTCAAACCCCCATTTGAGGAGATCCTCTCTAACCTGCTTTTCCTGCAAGTCATACGTCCCCGTGTAAAAATATTCCTCATCCCAGGTTGCAAACGGGCTGATATCTCTTTGAATAGCGTCAATCAGCACCTGAGGGGTCAGCGATTTCGGGATAAAGAAGAAGAGAAAGAAGAGCGTATCATACACTTTTATGGTCGTGTCAATAAGCTTGAATTCCAGGGCAATCGTCTTGAGCACGTCCTTTAATTCCCCTTTATTCTGTATACTCCCCCCAGTCACTTTATGGATATAGACGGTCCCCCCTTGGCAGACAGAATGGCTGAATCTGTAGATCGTACGTCCATTGCTGTCAAATTCGCGCTTCATTGAATCCTCTTCATGGGGCATTCCTCCCTTTGGTAGCTTCACAAGCTCTTGATATTTAAGCCTTCCTCGAACCTATTTATGCTCTCGTGCCGTAACCGGTCCGATGGATAATCCACTTCTCAGAACAGTAAAGGAGATGGTCCATAAGGAAAGGATAGCGAAGGAATTCAAAAGACACCTCAGGGTAAAGGGCAATTGAGAAGAGGGCATTGACGAAAAACAGCAACGTGAAGTTCCTGATTGCAAAAGTGGAGCCCCGCTATGACCAAAGACGACTTTGGCTACCAAATAGGCAGTTTGTTCGGTCCAATTGTGCCGCCTTCTTAGCTGTAAAACCGCAAATATAGCAAGTTGAGTTAATAATGGAACTTTTGATGCCGGGCATCGTAGAGCGTTTCAGACTCAACTTGCTTATTAGCCAATTGATTCCATTGTTCATAAATTTAATCAATTGGCTATAGTTAAATAACCACATCAACTTAACCTCAGAAATCATCACTTCCTCATCGACATGTCAGAAATGCAAGGCATTTCTGAGCATGCTCAAGAATCTCATGATTCTTGACAAACGCCACGGGCAGCCCTTCGGCAATAGGGGCCTTATTTCTTCGCCTGAATCTCCTGAGATATCGAAGTAAGGAAAGCGGTTACCTCAGCAACGCTTTTCTCAAGCCCCTGAGGCAACTCTTCTAGTAGTAGTTTCTCTTCTTCCCCTAAGACAAACTTCTTGGTGTCGAACGAAGCGAGGTTCTTAAGATATTTCTCATACGTGAGCATGAACGCTGTTTTTTCGATGATTTGCTTTCTGTAGCCCTTAAGGTCAACCATCTCTCGATGTAAAATCAGGAAGATATCCACAAAGTCCCTTGCTTTTGTTCCTTTTCTCGTAAGGATGGCCCGGCATTTCTCGAGTAAAATTTCACGGATATCATATGCGAGTATTTTGAGTGGGTTGATGAGCAGGCTCTCTTCGGGGAAAAGGAATGAGAACTCCTTTTCATCAATGCCCCGAATAAGCGAATGCGCAGTCTGTACACGAACGGGATAGAAGAGGCATTCCACAAAGTTGAACTGAATTTTAACAAAACTTTCTTCCCCCCGGACTGAGGAAGGGTACCAGAGTTTCAAGGTAGCAAACTTCTTACTTCCCCCATACTCGATGTAGCGTGTATTGGACTTCTCAGTTTTAAAATCAAGCGCAAGCTTGCCCGCAATGTCTCCTACTAGCGCAAAGACCCCGCTTAGCTTTGAGGAGATAACCCTGCTCACTTCTTTTTGGCTTTTGCCTGCAAATTCCTTTTGGTCAATCAAAGTAAAATCAAGATCTTCGGAGAATCGATAGTACCCATAGTAACACTTAATGAGGCACGTTCCGCCTTTGAACGCGTATTGTGCAGCAAAGGAGGCATCCTGTGAAAGTTTGGAGAGGATACGATGGAGGAGCAAGTCTTTCTCGAGCAACGATTTGCTTGCTATCTTGAGCTTTGCGCTGAGATAATCAATCAGTTTGCTCATAAGGCCTCCGCATAGCTTTCCACAGAATGGTTGTAGTGAGAGGAGTACTTAATCAATGTTGCCTTTTCACAGGTTTTTGCTATCTCAGAAACTTTTTCATTGATTTCTCCGTCGTCCAAACCTCCATATTTAGACAAATAGACCATATCAAGAACCGTTTTCTCGGGATCAGAATATTCTAAATTTCCATTCCCTTTTACTCCAAAATTTGTGAGCGATTTTTTGAGTTTGATAAATCTCACCTTATTGCCTAAAATAGTAATGGGGCGGGGCCTGAATATCGTATCATTAATCACATAGTCCATAGCAAAAAACTCATGGGTAAGGTTATTCATCTTTAAAGCAGATTCTAAGCCAAAATACCAGTTTTTTACTCCCTTTATTCTAAGTGCATGACTAATAGCTTCTAAATGGTTTACTCTCAGAATACCCAGTTTTCTCTCTTCTATTGAAGGTTTGTAGAATACCCCCCTTAATATTCTGTATAAATATCGATTAGATAACAAGTAACGAATAACTGTATAATAATCAAGTTTAAGCTCTTTACAATACTCTTTGAGGAGTTTACTATCTATATAACTCTCTTCTATCATCTCTAGTTTTTTCACAATCAGTTTTAGGGTCATTTTATCTAGTATCGTATTGTTATACTAAGTATACCATTGTAATATATAAATGTTTCGCCTTATTTCGAGTAATCACCCCTTTCGGAATACGCCCCCTCTCCTTTGAGAAAAAATCAGGCCAGAAAATCCCTACTCCAAAAAGAAAAACTAGATAAACCACCTCATCAATACTACCTCAGAAATTCTCATTTTCTCGTCGACAAACGCCACGGGTAGCCCTTCGGTAACGGGGATAGATCTAAAGGTTGCACATTTTTTGGGATTATGTGCCCCTCTCTTTTTCATAGCTATTTACTCTACAAGAAACACTGAGCGCAATCTTATAAATCTCCGCGCATTCCAAAAAGCATGAAGGCTGCACCCCAGATTGACGCAGGACGACGGCTTCTTGTCGTCGGAGATGTTGGCCTTGTGGACCGGCTCAGTGACGAGTTTGCGCGCCGGTCTCCCGCTCCGCATCGGGTCGAGCACACGCCCTCGCCCGTGGACGTCGCCCGGATGGCGCTGTATGGCGGCCTCCCGCCATATGACGCGTTTGTGCTGAAGGGCTTCAGGAACGCCGCGGCGCATGAGCTAGCCGTGCTCGCAAGGATGGGAGGCGCCCATCCTTTGGTTTTTCTTCTTGGCAGGCAGCCGGGATTCGGCAACGCGTTCACGAGAAGCCTCGGCGTCTACCACCTCCCCCCAGCGGTCGGCCCCGGCTTCATCGCAGAAAGCGTCCTGGCCTACGAGAGCCGGGAACCTGCCAGGAGCGCGCCCTTTGACTATAGTGCGCTTTTCAAGTAGCTCTGACAGCAATCTATAAGTATCCCCTCTTCTGACTCTGGTGTATGCGCACAGAGAAGGATTCGTTCGGGGAGCTTTCTGTTTCAGATGACGCGTATTACGGCGCCCACACCCAGCGCTCTCTTCAGAACTTCCAGATCAGCAAGCTGAAGTGGCAGCCGGAATTGATCCGCGCCATCGTTCAAATAAAGAAAGCCTGTGCTCTCGCAAATCAGGAATTGGGCCTTCTCGAAAAGAGGAAATGCGATGCCATCACGAAGGCGTGCGACGAGGTTCTCGCCGGAAAGTTTGCGGACCAGTTTCCTCTCGACGTTTTCCAGGCCGGCTCAGGGACATCGACCAACATGAACGTCAACGAGGTCATCGCAAACCGGGCGAGTGAGATCTTGGGGGGCGCCAAAGGAAGCAAGCTCGTCCATCCCAACGATGACGTCAACAAGGGCGAGTCGACAAACAATGTGATCCCGTCGGCAATCCGAATTGCAAGCGCGCTCCGCGTATCCTCCTTGAGTTCCTCTTTTGAGGAATTAAAAGTCAGTTTTGAGAAGAAGGCAAGCGAATTCGATCATATAATTAAGGCGGCGAGGACGCATCTGCAGGATGCGGTGCCCATCACCTTGGGCCAGGAATTCCATGCGTATGCCACAGCGATGGGAAAACACATTGACCGCCTAAAAGATTCTCAAAAATATCTCATGCAACTCGGGATTGGAGGCAATGCCGTCGGCACCGGATTGAACACAAAGCCCGGATTCAGGGAAGCAATCGTGAAGCATCTCAACGCGCAGCTCCATGGAAATTTCCAGGTTTCTCCTGATGGGATAGAATCAACCCAGTTCCTCACGGATGTTGCTGTTCTTTCTTCAACAGTAAAGAACGCCGCTTTGGATATCAACAAGATTGCGAACGATCTCAGGCTGATGGCTTCAGGCCCCATGACCGGCTTCAACGAAATCACCCTTCCCGCAGTCGAGCCCGGCTCAAGCATCATGCCGGGAAAAATCAATCCCAGCATTCCTGAAGCTGTGAACATGGCCTGTTATCGCGTCATGGGAAACGACGCAACCATCTCGCTTGCCGCCGGCGCCGGCAACCTCGACCTGAACACCCACATCCCCATCATCGGCTATTGTATAATTGAATCGCTGGAAATCCTCGCAAACGCTTCCGCGGCTTTTGCTGAAAAATGCATTTTAGGAATTCAGGCGAACGAAGAGAAATGCAGGTGGAACGTTGAGCACTCCGCTGCCTCGGCTACTGCCCTTACCCCTCATCTTGGCTATGACAAAGTCGCTGGACTCGTAAAGGAATCCCTAAAGACAGGAAAAAGCGTGGAACAGCTGGCGCTTGAGCAGAGCCTTCTTAATAAATCCCAGCTGGATGCGATTTTGGCGCCAGAGAAGCTTACAAGGCCGAATTTATAGGGAAAAGCGCTTCTGAGTCTTTTCCGAAAGCCTTATAAATCACCTCGAATCCCACCACCGGATGACTGCCCCCTTTCTCTAGCTCGCGTTATTTCCAGCATCCTGCGCAAGCTATGGGAAAGAGTTGCCCTGGTAGTGTAGCGGTCCATCATGGAACCCTGTCACGGTTCCGACCCGGGTTCAAAAGCGCTCCCAAGGCGCGTGAAAGTCCCGGCCAGGGCGTTCGGGCCGTTAGCTCAGCCTGGTTAGAGCGCCTCACTTTTAGCTCAACCGGCGGTTGAGGACTTTCAACCCCGGCGGTCGAAAGTAATGAGGAGGTCGCGAGTTCGAATCTCGTACGGCTCATCAAGGCCAAGCGGATTCGGCGAAGCCAAAAGGGTTGATGCGCGAAAATCCGGCGAGGATTTTCGGCATGTGGGAATCGCTACGGCTCATCGAGGCCCGGGAATTCGGCGAAGCCAAAAGGAAGGGGAGTGCAGGAAAGGGCGGCAGTCAGGAACAATGGCAAGGAAACTCAACTTCGACATTCACAAGCACATCCTCGTCCCGAAGCATGTCAAGTGCTCGGACGCGGAAAGAAAAAAGATTCTGAAGCACTACCAGATTTCCGTGTACGACCTTCCGTACATCCACAAGTCGGACCCGGCGCTCGCCGGCATCGAAGCCAAGTCCGGCGACATCATCAAGATCGTCAGGACCAGCCCCACGGCTGGGGAAGCCGTCTACTACAGGTGCGTCGTCAATGAGTAACGCAGAGCTCACGAGAGACAAGGCCCTCATTCGCAGCTACTTCGAGCAGCAGAGTTTAGTTAATTCCGACATCGAATCGTTCAACGACTTCCTCGCCAAAGAGATGCACGCGATCATCGAGGACAATAAGGTTATCGAGCCAACAATCATTCCACAGAACATCGACTCCTTCAAGATCAAGTTCGACAAGATCTGGGTTACGAAGCCGGAGATCACGGAAGCCGACGGCTCCAAGCGCAATGTCTATCCTTCAGAAGCCCGGCTGAGGAAGCTCACCTATTCCGCGCCGATGTATGTCGAGGTGAGCGCGCACATCAATGACGTCCAGCGCGAGAGCTTAGTGACGCAGATCGGCAACCTTCCAATCATGGTGCGCAGCGCGAACTGCCACCTCCACAAGCTGAGCCGCGAGGAGCTCATCGCGAAGGGGGAGGACCCCGAAGACCCGGGCGGCTACTTCATCATCAACGGCACGGAGAAGGTGCTCGTGCACATCGAGGATCTCGCCCCGAACCGGCCGCTTGTCGAGCAGGACCCGACCAGCGAGAAGTTCGTCGGCAAGGTGTTCTCCGAGCACGCGAGCTTCAAGATCCCGCACACTCTCGAGAAGGGCAGCGACGGCATCTTCTATCTCACCTTCACCCGCGTCAAGCGCATCCCCTTCATCATCGTCATCAAGGCGCTCGGCATGCTGAAAGACGAGGACATCATGAAGGCCATCAGCTCCAACAAGATGTACGATGAGGTCATAGTGAACCTCTACGAGTTCGCGGCGATCAAGAATCAGGAAGAAGCCATCGACACCATCGCCCGGAAGATCGGCATCACGCAAACAAAGGAGATCCGCGTGGAGCGCATGCGCGAGATCATCGACAAGTATCTGCTTCCCCATCTCGGCCTCACGGAGGATGTCCGGCTCCAGAAAGTCCATAACCTGTGCAAGCTGCTGAAGAAATACATCCTCGTCAGCAACGGCGAGCTGCCGCTCGATGACAAGGACCATTACATGAACAAGAAGCTCAAGCTTTCAGGCGACCTTCTCGCTGACTTGCTGCGTGTCAACTTCAAGGTGCTCATCTCTGACCTGCTCTACAATTTCCAAAGGATCGTGAAGCGCGGCAAGTTCCCTTCCATGAAAGCTATCATCCGGGAGAAGCTGCTTACCCAGAGGATCGACAGCGCGCTTGCCACGGGCAATTGGGTGGGCGGAAGAAAAGGCATCAGCCAGCGCATCCAGCGCCTCAATTTCCTCGAGACCGTCAGCCATTTGCAGCGCGTCGTCTCCCCCCTCTCTGCAAGCCAGGAGAACTTTGAGGCGAGGGCCCTGCACGCTACGCATCTTGGCCGCCTGTGCCCCATCGAGACTCCGGAAGGCACGAACATCGGGCTGAGGAAAAACTTAAGTCTGCTGGCAAGCATCAGCCAGGACTCGCCGGAAGAAGAGGCGGTCAAGCTTGCGAAATCCCTGGGCATGAGGGCCATGTGGTGAGAGCATGAGCGAAGTCTATATCAACAATAAGCTATCCGGAGAAATTGACAATCCGCAGGAGTTCGTCCAGCAGTTCAGGGAGGAGCGGAGGCGGTCCGCCATCTCGCCCAATGTGAACATTTTCATCCATCCGATCACCCAGGATGTCGCCATCGAAACCATGAAGGGCAGGACGCGCAGGCCGCTGATTGTCGTCCGGGACGGCAGGAGCATGCTCACCCCTGAGCACCTGTCCAAGCTCGAAAGGAAGGAATGGGCCTGGAATGATCTCATAGCAAAAGGAGTCGTCGAATATCTCGATGCGGCAGAAGAGGAAAATTGCCTCGTCGCTTTCACCGAAGACGAGCTGACTCCCGAGCACACGCACCTTGAGATCTCCCCGCTCGGCATGCTCGGGCTCTGCGCCGCGCTCGTTCCGTATGGGAACTTCAACCAGAGCACGCGTTTGAATGCAGGCGCAAAGAACCAGAAGCAGGCCGTCGGCTTCTATGCCGCCAATTTTGCCGTGCGCATGGACATGGACGTTTCCGTGCTCCATTATCCCCAGTCGCCGATCGTTGAAACGTTGATGCATGACATCTGGGGCTTTGACCGCCATGCCGCGGGCCAGAATGTGGTTGTAGCGATCATGAGCTACAAGGGCTACAACATGGAGGACGCGATCATCGTCAACCGGGGCAGCCTGGACAAGGGCTTCGGCCGCAGCACGTATTTCCGGCCGAGCACCGCCGAGGAGCTCAGGTATGCCGGAGGCCTGGTCGACGAAGTCTCTATCCCTGATAAGGATGTCAAAGGCTACAAGTCCGAGAAAGATTACAGGCATCTTGAGGACGATGGCATCATCTATCCAGAGGCCAAGGTGGCTGAAGGGGATGTAATCATCGGAAAAACCTCGCCTCCGCGCTTCCTGTCCTCCCTAGATGAATACAGCATCGCCTCCAGCACGCGCCGCGAAAGCTCGTCGTCGCTGAGCCACGGTGAGGAAGGCGTCATTGATTTCGTGCTCATCACCGAGAACGAGGAGGGCAACAAGCTTGTCCAGGTGCGCGTCCGCGATTCCCGCACTCCGGAGATTGGGGACAAGTTCACTTCTCGGCACGGCCAGAAAGGGGTTGTGGGCCTGATTGTGTCCCCCGAGGACATGCCCTTCTCCGCCTCCGGCACTGCCCCGGACATCATCTTCTCGCCGCACGGCATCCCGAGCAGGATGACGATCAGCCACCTCATCGAGATGCTCGGCGGAAAAGTGGGCGCGCTGTCAGGCAGGTTTATCAATGGCACCACCTTTGACGCTGAGCCGGAAGACGCGCTCCGAAAGGAACTGCTCAGCCTCGGCTTCAGGGAGAATGGCACGGAAGTCTTCTACCATGGCGAGACAGGCGAGCGCTTCCCGGCGAAAATCTTCGTCGGCAGCATGTATTATCTCAAACTGAAGCACATGGTGGCGAACAAGATGCATTCCCGCGCCAGGGGCCCGATCCAGCTCCTCACCCGCCAGCCAACCGAGGGAAGGGCAAAGGAAGGCGGCCTCCGCCTGGGAGAGATGGAAAAGGACACGTTTGTCGCGCACGGCGCCTCCCTCCTGCTGAAGGAGCGCTTCGATTCCGACAGGGCCATCCTGCCCATCAGCGAAGAATCCGGGGTAATCGCCATCGTCGACGAATACAAGAAGAAGAGCTATTGCCCGCTTTCGAGCGAGAACGCGACCATCTCGTATGTTGAGATGAGCTATGCGTTCAAGCTGTTGTTGGACGAATTCAAGAGCCTGGGCATTTACCCGAAGCTCATCCTGGAGTCAAAGTACTAAGAATCAAAGCACAGAATCAAAAACACGAAAGCGCGAGGAGCAAAATCAAAGGGTTGGAGCAACCATGGCAGAAGAAACTGAGGAAAAGGCTGCAGTGATCGAGGAGCCGTCGGAAGAGGTGGCGCTCCCCAAGGAGGAGCCGGGCCGGCTGGACATGCCTGAGCCGAGCGTGCACCGCAAGGTGGCAGCGATCCAGTTCGCGGTGCTCTCCCCCCAGCAGATCAAGAAAATGGCTGTGGTGAAGGTCGTCACGCCCGAGCTGTACGACCGCGAGGGGTATCCCGTTGACGGCGGCCTGATGGACACGCGCATGGGCGTCATCGACCCCGGCCTCGTCTGCCGCACCGACGGAAAGAAGCTCAAGGACTGCCCCGGCTACTTCGGCTACATCGAGCTCGCCCGGCCGGTCATCCACGTCAAGTTCGCCAATCTCATCCTCACGCTGCTCAAAAGCACGTGCAGGGAGTGCGGCAGGATCCTCGTCCTCCAGAACAAGATCAATGCATTGAACGCTGAGCTGGAGCGCGTCGAGAAGGAGGAAGGCCCGGAAGCGAGAAGGCGCATGCTCAAGGAGCTTATCGGCGGCATGAAGACCGCCACGAAGTGCCCGCACTGCAAGGCCAAGCAGCAGAAAGTCACCCTTGACAAGCCGACAACCTATCTTGAGGCAGAGAAGCGGCTGAATCCGATTGAGATCCGCGTGCGGCTGGAGAAGATTACGGATGACGATCTCATCCTTTTTGGCATGAACCCGAAGTTCATCAGGCCGGAATGGATGATTCTTACAGTGATGGCCATCCCGCCGGTGACGATGCGGCCGTCCATCACGCTGGAATCGGGAGAGCGCTCCGAAGACGACCTCACCCACAAGCTCGGCGACATCGTCAGGATCAACCAGCGGCTGTTCGAGAACATCAACGCAGGAGCTCCTGAAATCATCATCGAGGACTTGTGGGACCTGCTCCAGTATCACATTACTACTTTCTTCGACAATTCCGTGCCGCAGCTCCCTCCCGCACGGCACCGCTCCGGCCAGCCGCTCAAGACCATCACCGAGCGCATCAAGAGCAAGGAAGGCCGCATCAGGCACAATCTCGCTGGCAAGAGGACGAATTTCTCCGCCAGGACAGTCATTTCTCCAGACCCCATGATCAAGCTCAATGAAGTTGGCGTGCCATTCGTCATGGCGAAGAAGCTCACTATTCCCGAGCGCGTGAACGAGTGGAACATCGCGTGGCTCAAGAAGCTGGTCGAGATGGGCCCGGACAAGTATCCGGGCGCGAATTATGTCATCCGGCCTGACGGCAAGAAAAAGAAGATCACGGACGAGACAAAAGAGGCCTCGTTGGAGGAGCTCCAGCCCGGCTACACCGTCGAGCGCCACATCCAGGACGGGGATATTGCCATTTTCAACCGCCAGCCCTCCCTGCACCGGATGTCCATGATGTGCCATCGCGTCAGGGTGCTTCCCGGCAAGACCTTCCGCCTCAACCCCGCGGTCTGCCACCCGTACAACGCGGATTTCGATGGCGATGAGATGAATCTCCATATCCCGCAGACCGAGGAGGCGCGGGCAGAGGCCGAGTTCCTCATGGAAGTGCAGACCCAGCTCATCTCCCCAAGATACGGGCTGAGCGTCATCGGCTGCGTCCAGGATGCCATCTCCGGCAATTACATCCTCACAAAATATCTCAAATTCACGCGCGAGGAAGCCATTGGACTCCTGCTTGCGGCAGGCATCACAGATCTTTCGGGGCTCAGCAGGAAGCAGGAGCTGTCAGGCAAGGAAGTGTTCTCCGCGCTCCTGCCCGAGGACTTCAATTTCACCGGCCATTCCAAGTTCAAGGACGAATCCGGTAGCGACGATGTTGTCATCGAGAAAGGCAAGCTCGTGCAAGGAGTCTTGGACAGGAACCTCCTTGGCGAGGGCTCTGGCCTTCTGCTCCGCAATATCCACAAGCGCTACGGCAAGGAGTTCACCATCGCGCTCATCGGTGATATGTTCCGGCTGGGAATTGAGACGCTGGCGAGGCACGGCTTCTCCACCGCCATTTCAGACACGGACTTGCCAGCAGAGGCCAAGCAGAAGATCCAGGATGTCTTCGACATGGCCAACCGCAACGTCAATGAGCTCATCGCGAGCTTCCGCGAGGACACGCTCGAGGCCTTCCCCGGAAAGACCAAGGCGGAGACGCTCGAGCTGAAGATCCTTGAAGTGCTGAATAAAGCAAGAAACACGACCGGCCAGCTGGTCTCAGAGTTCGCGTCAAAGGACAGCCACACGCGCATCATGGCCATCTCCGGAGCGAGGGGCAATCTCATCAATCTCGCGCAAATGGCCGCCTGCGTCGGCCAGCAGGCGCTGCGCGGCAAGCGCATCGAGCAGGGCTATTATAACAGGACGCTTTCGTGTTTCAGGAAGGGCGATCTCAGCCCCTCTGCCCGCGGCTTCGTCGCGCACGGCTTCAAGAACGGCCTCACTCCCGCCGAGTTCTTCTTCGGCTCCATGACCGGCAGGGACAGCCTCATGGACACGGCGCTCCGCACGCCGAAATCAGGCTATCTCTACCGCCGGCTGGCGAACGCGATGCAGGACCTCAAGGTGGAATATGATTATACTGTCAGGGATTCCGGCGGAAAAATCGTGCAGTTCCTCTACGGCGAAGACGGCATGGACGTCTCCCGCTCGGAAAAAGGGCAGATCAATGTCAAGAGGATCATCAGGACGGTGCTTTCAGAATGAGCGACGACGCTTTTACGGACTATGAGGACAAGCTGCCGAAGAAAGTGCTTCAGGAGCTGAAGGAGAACATCCCGGCAAAGGCGGCAAGGAGCAAGGTCAAGGAGATCCTCGACAAGACCGTGCAGGAGTACAAGGAATCCCTGGCTGATCCGGGCGAATGCGTCGGCAATGTTTCGGCCGAATCTATCGGCGAGCCGGGCACGCAGATGACGCTCAATACGTTCCATTTTGCGGGTGTCGCCGAGATGAACGTCACCGTCGGCCTGCCGCGTATCATCGAGATCCTCGACGGCAGGAAGGACATCAAGACTCCCTCCATGGAGATCTATCTCAAGAAGCCCTATTCGCAGGGCAAGGACATCAAGGAGCTTGCCTATGCCATCAAGGAAACCACGCTCGACGATGTGGCGCTGGAATTTCAGATCAATATTGTGGACTTATCCATAACTATAAAGCTTGACCGTGAATTGATGAGGAAGTCTGGATTCACGGCAGCGACTATCCTGAATGGCCTGAAGCGCCACACGAAGAGCTATAACGTGAAAGTGGACGGCGATGACATTGTCCTGAAGAGCAGGAGCAAGGAAGGCAGCCTGAACGCGCTCTACAAGGACAAGGAGAAGATGAAAGATGTGCATCTCAAGGGAGTCAAGGGCGTCAAGCAAGTGCTGCCAGTGAAGAGGGGGGACGAGTATATCATCGTCACCGCCGGCTCCAACCTCTTCGACACGCTCAACCTCGAGGAAGTCGACCCCACGCGGACGACAACGAACAGTATCCACGAGGTGGCCGAGGTGCTCGGCATCGAGGCCGCCCGCCAGGCTGTCATCAATGAGGTCTTTGGAGTGATCGAGAACCAGGGCCTGAACGTGGACATCCGCCATATCATGCTCGTTGCCGACACGATGTGCACTACCGGGGGGGTCAAGGGCATCACGCGCTACGGCGTTGTCTCGGAGAAGAGCTCTGTGCTCGCCCGGGCTTCGTTTGAGACGCCCATCAAGCACGTCATCGGGGCGGCGCTGGTCGGCGAAGTCGATTATCTCACTTCCGTTGTGGAGAATGTCATGATCAACCAGCCCGTGCCTGTCGGCACCGGCCTGCCCAATCTCGTGACAAAGGTGAAGTAAATGGACGCGGTGGAAGAGATCAAGAAGCTGGTGAAGGACAAGCGCCTCGTGCTCGGCGCGGCCAGGACGCTGAGGAACCTCCAGACTGGCAGATGCGCGAAAGTGTGGTTCAGCTCCAATGTGGGGGACGACGCGAAGCAGGATGTCCTGCGCTATGCTAAACTAAACGGCGTGCCGGTGGAGCAGCTTCCCATCCCCAATGACGAGCTCGGCCTGCTCTGCAAGAAGCAGTTCGCCGTCTCCCTGCTTTCTCTCGCGAAGGACTAGATGGCGCGCGTGCTCGACCAGGAGGCCATGGGCCTGATGATGCTCTTCGAGAAGATCTCGGGCGCGGGCGCGCGAGATCTCATACAGGGCGAGACGCTCACCATCATCGTCGAGCCCGGCAAAATGGGGCTCGCGATCGGAAAAGAAGGCAGGACGCTCACGCGGCTCGAGAACACCTTCAAGAAGCCAGTGAAGCTCATTGAATATAGCGAGGATGTCGGCCAGTTCATCCGCAACGCGGTGAAGCCGCTGTTCAAGTTTGATGTCGAAGTCCAAGAGAAGAAAGTGATCATCAAGGGCCACGACACCAAGACGAAAGGCCTTTTGATTGGAAGGGAGCACGCGAATCTCAACCGGTTAAAGGAGCTGGTGAAGAGGCATTTTGATGTCGAGGATATTGTTGTGGTTTGA
>JAGVXW010000081.1 GCA_018303575.1 Candidatus Woesearchaeota archaeon | reverse complement strand
TCTTCAGAGCCAAATCAACGATATCAATCGCCCTGCTCACCCCAGCGCAGAAGCCGCGGGGATTCGCTAAAATGATGCGCTCGACCATAAGAAGAGAATGCCGAAGGAATTTTTAAACCTATGTCCGTATCATGACATGCTTCGCGGTTTCCCTTCCGAGCGAAGTCAGGGAGAGCCGTGCCTTGCGCTCCGTGATCCACGCTTTGGAGACCGATTCTCGGACGGTTTTCTTGGTGAAGCGCTCAGTCCATCCCATGTGGTGCATGCAGTTGTCGATCCTGCTCTCGACTGCCTCTTCCGGTTTCCCTTCATGGTCAAGCAGGTGCACGACAAGCATCTCGCACGCGAAGCGGATTTTCTTCGTCCGGTGCTGGACCGCTTGTGCCACAAGGCCGCGGGAAGGAGAAAGCAAGAGGGCAAGTAAGAACAGGATTCCCGTCACCAAGGCCATCGCGCCGGCAATGGAAGCGTCGAAGAGGTGCGCCAATCCATAGCCCAGCACTGCCGAAAGCACTCCAGTAAGGGCTCCGAGCAGCAGCATCCTGTTCAGTTTGTGCGTCAGCAGATAAGCTGTCGCCGGCGGCGTGATCATGAGCGCCACAACCAGGATCGAGCCCACAGCGTCAAACGCGCCCACGGCTGTGATGCTGACGAGGGTCATGAGCGAATAATGGATGATCGTGGGAGAAAAGCCAAGAGCTACCGCTAATCCGGCATCGAAGGTGGCCAATTTGAGTTCCTTGTAGAAGAGCAGCAGGAAAACCAGATTCACGAGCAAAATAATTCCCATCACCCAAAGCGCGTGCGGCCCCACATCAACGCCGCCAATAACGAACCTATGAAAGGGCGCGAAAGCGAGCTCACCCAAAAGCACCGCGTCCAAATCAATATGGACGTTCTCGGCGAACTGGGTGATGAGGATGATGCCGATGGAAAAGAGTAGCGGGAACACGAGGCCGATGGAAGCGTCTTCCTTGATTTTCTTGGTCCTGATAAGCAGTTCTGTCAGCACGACAGTAACCACCCCGATAGCTGCCGCTCCCAGGATGAGGAAAGGCGAGGAAAGCTTCTTCACGACGAAGAAAGCCAATACGATGCCGAGCAGGATGGAATGGCTCACCGCATCTGACATCAGCGACACGCGCCTCAGCACCAAAAATGTCCCGACGATCGAGCACGCTACCGCGACAACTGACGCGATGAGCAGGATCTCGAGCTGGGGTGTCATGGCGCCTCACCATAGATATGTTTGGCGGCCTGCTCTGCCTCCTGCGCGCCTTTGGGTGTCAGCTTCCATCCAGAAGCGGAGCCTGACACGAGGCCTCTTTTTTTCAGCGCTTCAAGCCCCGCCTCAGCAGAGCCAGGAGTGACTGCCTGAAGAGAGGTCAAGGAATGGCGATAATAGCGCGAGCCGTGGCTTTTGGAAAGCATGAACAGCGCAACCAGGACTTGATTCGCGTGGATTTCCTTGCGATGCTTGCGCTGCCGAATCCAGTCCTTTGCGAGGCCGCGATGGGGGGAAAAGAGGAGGCTGGCGAGGAACATCAGGCTGATGATCACCACAATAGCCGGGCCTGTGGGAAGGTTCGTAAGGCTGCTGCTGGCAACCGCTCCAAGCACCCCTCCCAATCCCCCGAAGAACGCTGCCAGCGCCACCATCCTGCCAAGATGGTCGGTCCATTGCCTGGCCGCGACAGCCGGCGCGATCACCAAAGCGCTCATGAGCACAACCCCCACCGCTTGGAGCCCGATGACGATGGCGACAACAAGCAAGGTTGTCAGGAAGACATCGAGCGTCAGCGTATTCCTCCCGAGGCTGTGCAAGAAATCCGGGTCGAATGCCAGCAGCTTGAACTCTTTCCAGAACAGCAGCACGAAGAGGAGCGTCAAACCCCCAAGGGCAAGCATGACTTGGAGATCCTGCCTTAAGAGCGTGGAGGCGTTCCCGAAGAGGAACTTGTCCAGTCCTGCCTTGCTCGCCGTCGGAAGCCGTTGGATCAGCGTCAACAGGAAGAGGCCGAGGCCGAAGAACACGGACAGCACGATGCCCATGGCCGTGTCGTGCTTGATGCGCGTCGTCCGCGTAATCAAGAGGATAAATAAGGTGCCGACCCACCCGGTTGCCAGCGCTCCCAAAAGCAGCACCGCCGGATGCTTGCTGAACGTTAATAAAAAGGCAATCGCCACCCCGGGGAGCGCCGCATGCGAGATGGCGTCTCCCAAAAGGCTTTGCTTTCGCAGCACTGCGAAGCTTCCGAGCGTTCCTGCCACCGCTCCCAAAACAAGACAGCCTGACAGCACCAGAAGAAGCGTGTAATCAAGCATTTCCGTTCAGGAACGCCGCCCTGCCTCCGTATGTCTTCTGCAGGTTCCTCGTTGTGAGCACCTTTTGCGCCGGTCCCAAGGCGATCTTGCGCACGTTCAGGAGCAGCACCCAGTCGAAATAGTGCTTGAGTGTTTGCACGTCGTGATGCACAACCACGACAGTTTTCCCCCGGGAGCGCAGTTCCCGAAGCAACTCCACGATCGCCTTCTCTGTCACAGCGTCCACGCCGATAAATGGCTCGTCCATCAGATACAGGTCTGCGTCCTGCACAAGGGCTCTGGCAAGGAACACGCGCTGCTGCTGGCCTCCCGAAAGCTGGCTGATTTGTCTGGAGGCGAATTCCGCCATGCCGACCTTCTCCAGGCTGAGCATCGCGAGCTGTTTTTCCTTTTTGCCAGGCCTTCTGAACCAGCCCAGCTTGCCATAGAGCCCCATTGTCACCACATCTAGGACAGTCGTCGGGAAATCCCAGTCCACGCTGCCGCGCTGGGGCACATAGGCGAGCCTGTGCATTTGCTTTCTTGCCGGCTTGCCAAAAATGGTGACCGTGCCCGCAGAGGGCTGGATCAGCCCGAGGATGGCTTTGAGGAGGGTTGTTTTTCCAGCGCCGTTCGGCCCGACGATGGCCAATAAAACCCCCGCAGGCGCGTGGAAATCCACATCCCAGATCGCGGGCTTTTCATGGTACGCTACAGTTAAGTCTGCTACTTCAACCGGATGCATTTTCATCACCTAGGGCCCCAACAATAGTGTCAATGTTCGCTGTCACCATCCCGATGTACGTTCCCTCAAACGTCCCTGCGTCGCCCATGGCGTCAGAATACAGCTGGCCGCCGATCTGCACATCCCAACCCTGGGCTCTGCTCGCTTCCTGCACTGCCTTGAGGTTGCGTTCCGGGACAGAGCTCTCCACGAAAATCGCCTTGATTTTTTTCGAGACGATGAAGTTCACCAATTCTTGAACGTCGCGAGTCCCCGCTTCCGCCTGAGTGCTGATGCCCTGCAGCCCTATAACTTGGAATCCGTATTCCCTCCCGAAGTAGCGGAAAGCATCATGGGCCGTGACAAGGATTCTTTGTTCAGGGGGGAGAGTCTCCGCCTTGGAATGAACAGAGGCATCAAGCTCATCAAGTTGCTTAAAATAGGTCTCCGCATTTTGCCGATAGCTGTCCGCGTGAGTCGGGTCGCGAAGAACAAGCTCATCAAGAACAACCTGCGCCGCCTGCCTCCAGTAATGGACATTGAACCAGACATGGGGATCGTATTGGTTCTCAAAGGGTGGGAAATCGAGCAGCTCCTCCCTGGGGAGCGTGCGCGTGACAGGCACCGCTCTTTCGCCCATCTCCTCTAGGACATCTCCCATCTTGGCTTCGAGATGGAGCCCAGAATAGAAAATCAAGTCTGCCTCGGACAGCGTCTGCACATCGCCCTCGCTCGCCTTGTAGAGGTGGGGATCAACGCCCGGTCCCATCAGGGCTTTCACTTCGACGAATTCTCCGCCAATATTCTTTGCAAGGTCTCCCACCATGCCGGTGGTGGCGACAACCTGAAGCTTGTCCGATTCTTGCGAAGGTGCGCAGGCCGCGAGTAAGAGTGCTATCAATAGAATGCCTAATTTCATGGAATCACTTCTCCATGCGGGTCTATGGCCTCATCGCTGAACGCGTGCTCGAGCTTATGTGCCTCCGTATGCACTTTCGACGCCGGGAAGCCAAGATGATCATGGAGGAAGCATTCGATGATACGGTGCTTATACGTTAGTTTTTTCCCCAGCTCCCTCCCTTTCCTGGTGAAAGAGATCGCGGAGTAGGGATCGTAGTGGATGAGCCGTTCCTTGGCCAATCCGCGGAGCCGTTCGGAGACGGTTGACTTCGCGAGGCCGAGGGAGGAGGCGATGTCAATGGACCGCACCCCTCCTCCCGAGCCGTCCAGCTTGTAGATCTCCCGGATATAGTCCTCCCTGGTGGCGGTCGTCATGGGAAAAGTTCGTAGAGACGAACTTATTTATAAAGCTTTGGAATGAGAAGAACAGCCTTCTGAACTAAACGAGTTGGGCCAATTTTTCTGTGGAGTATACAGGAACAACGTCCTGCTTCTCTAATGCTCTGTCTTGACTCCAAATACCGCATCGTAATCTCAATGCGGCGGCAAAATACTCAACGTCCTTCGGATCCGGGCTGATGTGCTTTGCTGCCGGAAGAAAGGGCTCCGTTTCTGTTCGGGGGAGGGTCTTGATTCGCTTCTTAAGGATCTGGACAAGAGCGTCGAACTCCAGACTCGGTCTTTCTGTCTTCTCCAAAATTCGCTCACGATAAGCCTCGAACTCGTCAAAGAGAAATTCAGGAGCGAAAAGGTGAAACGCTTCCTTGAAAAGGAGTTCCTCTGTTTTTCCTCGCTTGATGAGGGCAGAAAAGAGGACATTGACGTCAATCACCAAATCCATGTCAAGGCCTTCTCTTGGCGAGACGTTTGCTCACTTCAGCGCCCCATTTCAAGGCGTCCTCTTCGGTGATCCTGCTTTTGGATTTGAATGTTCTGATGAATTCCAAATCGCTGATCTTCTCGCTGAACGCCTCTCTCGCTACAGCGCTCCAGTTAATTTCCGTGAAGGAGTCCATTTTCTGCTTGAGATTATCCGGGATGGAAAAAGTTACGTTCACCATAGGCGCACCTCGTGTATATATGTGAAGATATGGATAAATATTTAAAGCTTTCGCCTGATGGGTGAAGGGTGGACGTCGGCGCTTAAGATGATGCGAACTGGGCTTTCAGGGCTCTCACCGATTTCCAGAAGAAGAAACCGATGATGGCAAAGGTGATGACGGGGCTCACCCACTCCGGAACCTCGGCGCCGAAGCTGTGCATCACCATCACGGTGCCGAGCGCAAGAATTGAGTACATCGCGCCGTTCTTGAGATATTTGTATTTCTTCACCTTGTCGACATTCATCACCGTGAGCTGCCGCACGACAATGGCACCGATGCCGTTGCCGATCAGAATTAAAGGCAGGACGAACGTGAACGCGAAGGCGCCCAGGATGCCGTCGATGGAAAACGTCATGTCGATGATCTCAAGGTAGAAGATCTTGCTGATGTCAGTTAAGTGTGTCCCGCCCTCAAGCATCTCCTTCTCCATCTTCTCCGCGTTCTCCTTGAAGCCGTGGGTGAGGAAGAACGCGCTCGAGCCGATCACCGCCCCGAGCGCCATGAGGGGATTCAGGCCAACGGATTTCCAGACGAGGAAGACGAGAAAAATGGAAGCCACCGCGAAGAACCACACACCTTGCTTGGCGATGAACTCTTCCCCATAGAGCCCGTAATTTTTCGGTTCCAAGAAGATCCAGTGGAAGAATAATAAGATGAGGAATGTGCCTCCACCAATCAACAGGATGGGCGCGCTCTGCTCGATGATATGCGCGATTTCAGGATCAGAGCTGAACGAGGCCGTGAACGCGCCGACGAAACCCAAGGAAGGATTGCTCACCCACAGGATCGCCCAGGGCAGCAGGCCCCGCACGAGGAAGACGGCGATGAGGATGCCCCAGAACAAGAACCATTTTCTCGCTTTCTGAGACATGGTCGAAAGCACCTCAGCATTGATGATGGCATTGTCAACGCTGATGATGATCTCGAACAGCGCCAGCCCCAGGACAATGAGGGCATAGGAGAGGAAGTCCATGGGAGAGGGATAAGATTTTCTCCTTAAAAATCTAATGGCCTGCTATTCGGGTTTCCAGGCGAGGCGCAAGCGCAGCGCTCCTCCAGTGGCCTGATGTAGCTCCTGGGCCCGCGCCGCGAAATAGGTGGTGAGGGTTTCCCTGCTCCCCGTGGAGGGCAAGTGCTTGTCGAACTCATAGGCGAAAAAAAGGTAGTCGGCGCTGAGCGCCTCCTGGCTGCGGCTGCTCAAATCCAAGTCGAGCCAAACGCGGGCCTGCTCCGAGACGACGATGAACGCAAGATTCTTTCCCGTGAGCCTGAGGTCGGCCCATTGGCTGAGGAAAGACGTGAGGTCAGCTTGGCTTGGCAGTGCCGCGGCTGCCTGGTACGCCGGCATGCGGCCTGTGGTGGAATGGGGATGGACGAGCCCATAGCCCTCCCCCTCAAGCTCTGCTGCCAGCTTCGCCGGGTCAAAATGGACGCGCCGCGCGTCCCTCTTGTAGCCGATGCTGCGCATCTCCCCGGTCTCGAGATGCACAAGATACGCGTCCTCGCGGCCTGTAGAGGCGCGTTCCAGCATGATTTTCTGGAACGCTTCTTCCTCTGGAGAAAGGACTGGCAAAGTGCCGCATCCGGCGAGCAGCAGTGCCAAAAGGGGCTTTTTCATGGGCAGCACAAATGCGGCTTGATATAAAAAGATACTGATTGTTCACCACTGAAAAGGAAGTAAAGATTTATATACGTTTCAGCATCACCAAGGCCATGGTGCTCACCGAAGGACAAGTGCCTACTTATCTCATCAGCAAGGGCCTCTTTAAGCAGGGCGAAGCCATTGACGTTGCGCCACTAGGTGGCGGCCTGGTCAACCATCTTTTTCTCGCTAGTAGCTTAACAATTTATATATGAAACATTTATATAGGAGTAGCTCTTAAGATAGGGCATGCTACATCTAAAACTGAAAAAACAGGAAAGACAACT
>JAGVXW010000003.1 GCA_018303575.1 Candidatus Woesearchaeota archaeon | reverse complement strand
CCAGTCGCATGGTATCGACAGCCCGGGGGCACCTACCCCCGGGTCTTCTTTATGAATGGGAGCTTAATAATCCTTTTGTTCTACTTCGGGGAAATCTGGCGCGAGAAATTCGAAAAAGAATAAGCAACGTAACCAGAAGGTTTATATAGTTCCTATAGCTACTATATAGATATGGCAACAACAATCCAAGTGAACGAGAGCACCGTGGAGCGGCTGAAATACTTCAAAAATTATACCAAAGAGAGCTATGATGAAATTATCAACAAGCTGATGGACGAGCGAGAAGAAGGCGCGCTGAGCGACGAGACGCTGCGGGATATCGCTGCTGGCTTAAAGGGCGTTCGTGAAGGAAAAGGCACCCCTCTTGAAGATGTGGCAAAAGAGTTCGGCGTGAAGTTATGAATATCATTCTTCAAGACTCTGCAAAGAGAAATCTTCGAAAATTGCCGAATACCGTTGTGGATGTGGTACTTAAGAAATTGAGTAGCATCCAAAATGACCCCCTGCATTTTATCGAGCGCCTGAAGGGCATGCAGCTATGGAAGCTGAGAATCGGCGAATATCGTGCCCTCCTTTTTCTGGACACTGGAAATCAGGCAATCCATGTCGTGAAAATCGGGCATAGAAAAGATGTTTACAAGAAATTGTGATGCTTACTCCGGCCACACGACCTTCCACGTGATGATTCTGGAGCCATACAAGTCAGTTGTGTCATAGAACTTCTGGAATCTCGTGAGGCCGGCGCCGTCGAAGAAGAAGAGGCGGGTGAACATGCTGCCGACAAGCTCCGGAGACATGTAGAGCGCGCTGACTTTATCGCCCTGCTTCACCGCGACGATGCCGATGTTGATGGTTGCTTCCCCTGTCAAGGTAAAGGAGTCCCCTTCGACGAAAGCCGCCAGGGCCGGAAGCTTTCTGCCGCCGTCGCTAACGTACGCTTCCTTCCTATCGAAATCCACGGTGATGGGGAGGCCCTGGTTGCCCTGCTGGAGCACGCAAACAGTTTGGTTGCCGGACTGCTGGCAGGGCTGAAAAAAAGCGATGAAGTTCGGCCAGGGCGCGATCCAGCTGTTGATCTCCTCTTCTGTCCTGAGCGAGCGCGCCTCGCGGATGAGCTGCTTCACCTTTTCCGCAGGCATGCCCTCGTCGGAAAGATTGCCGATAAGATAGGACTCCGGCTTGTCCAGGTTGGCCTGAATGTACGCTTTGTTGAAGTCCCAGCTCCCGAAATGGCTCCACACTCCGGCCTTGCCGACCATGTCTTCCGACGTGATGAGGAAATTCTCGGGCGCGTCGCAATGGGAATACTGGAGCACGGCTTGCGCCTGCGCTTGCGTCAGCCCTTCCTTGGTGAGCATGGCTTCCGCTTCCAGCCGGTTGACGACCATCATTTGGTTCAAAAGAGCGACGGATTTTGGGGTGTCGTTGAATATCCTATTTAACTCATTAAAAGCATTATTTCCGCCGCAATCCAGCATGCGCAGGATGCCGACGGAGAGGCGCTCGTCAGAAGTGAGAAGCAGTTTGCCGAGCCAGTGCAGCTGCGGAGAGTTCTGCGAGCTTCCATCTAATGTCACGCGCCTGTCGGCCCAGTACTTGAACCAGTGGCCGAAATCCCACCAGCTGTTGATGACCGCGTCCGGCCTTGACGCGTCGCGGATGCCCTGGAGCGTGCCCACCCACTCATCCGTCACCATGGGCAGATAATTCCCCGCAGTAGCGTATCCGGACTTCACCTGCGCGCCGACGAACCAGACGACGAGGAGGATAGTGAGCAACAAAGTAGCTATCTTCGGAATTCCTTTACGGTCTAGAAATCCGGTGACGAAGCCGGCAGCCCGGGCGAGGGCGATGGAAGCAAAGATCGCGACCGGAACCGCCATGAGGAAGAGGAAGCGGATGCCTCTCAGAGAGAAGAATGTGACGAGCGTGATGATGCCCACCATGAGGAACACAGCGCCGGCATGGAACTCCTCGTCAGATCTCAGGTGAGCCGGAAGCGCCGCAAGGAGAGGCAGGACGAGAAGGAAGATGAAGGGCACGCTGGCGCGGTTCAGGAGATACCAGTGCAGGCCATAGGTGAAGACGGCGAGGGCGATGAAGAGAATAAGATGCTTCCGCACGAATTTTCTCGTCGGAAACATGAGCGCGACTATCCCGAACATGGCGAGCAGGAAGAAAGGGAGCCTCCAGAACGTGCCGAAGCTTCCGATGGCCTGCGGCAAACTTATGCCGGTGAACTCTGCGACTGTAGTAAGGACATTTGGCCAGAGATTCGGGTTTGCCGCCACCTTGAACTTGAAGATGAGCAGCTGCGTCGACAGCGCGTCCCAGAGATCCGCGAGGGAGAAAAAGACAAAACCATGGAGGATCACGACGGGGACGAAGACAGCGAGGACCAGGATGCCGAAGTCCTTTGCCGGGGACTGCCAGCCCGCGAGCGATTTTTGCGAGAGCCATTTCTTTACGAGATCGTAGGCGAGGCGGAATCCGAGCGCGGCGATGAACAAGTCGAGCAGGTACCACCAGCCTGTCCAGAAGAGGGAATATAAAGAAAGCTCGACGCCCACTAATGCCGCCCAGATCCAGCGCTTCTTCGCATCCTTCGCATAAAGACATTCAACCGCGAGCCAGAGGAAGAAAGCCTGGAAGAAAATGTTGGTGATGTCGCTGTCGGAGCCGAGGCTTCTTGAAAGAATGAGCGGGTTGGCGTTGACGAGGATGGTGCCGATGACAGCAGCGACATTGCCCGCCAGTTTGCGGATGAGCAAGAAGAGCGGGATGGTGAGGATGATGGAGAACACGAGCGGAGTGAGGAAGGAGGCCTGCATCAGGGTCAAGTCTGGCTGAAAAACTTTCAGAAAACGATAGACCCAGACAATGGCGACGGGATAATAATCAATCTCCTTCGGCCTGGGCACCGGGGCGGTTGTGTAGGTGTCGAAGCACTGGCCGTCCTTGCGCAGATCGCACTGGTCGCCTTTCTCGACGATGTTCCTTGCCTGGCGCAACCAGTAATAGGAGTCGATGTCGCCGATATAGGCATAGGTGCTGTCGCCGGAATCATATTGCAGGCGGCCCTTCATCTCCGCGGCGTTCTGCTTCGCCTGGGCCGCGATCTGCTCCTTCGGAATCTGCTGGTTCACAAGCTGGGCGATCTGCGCGTCCGGGAGATTGGGATTCTGCTGCCTCACTTGATTCTCAATCTGGTAGCGGTAATAGCTTTCGACATTGCTCTGGGCGGAGCGCTCAATCGGCCTGAGGTTCATCGGCTCAAGGCGGATGACGATGGCGACTATTATTGGGATAAGAATGAGAAGAATCCACCACTTGTCCTTGAAGAAGGTCTTATAATCGAATTTTGGCTTTGGAGAAGAGGGCTCAGGTGGAGTTGAGGAGACCGAAGGAGATTCAACAGACTGCGAAGGCCCGGCAGGCGCTAACGTTGACTCATCCCCCATGCGTTGGATGGTTTATGGGAGGTATTTAAGGGTTGTGAATGATGGCGGTTGCGGCTTCAGCCTACAGTTTATTCGCACTTGGTGACGTAGATGAACTCCTTCATCTCCTTGAAGATGGGCGGGGCTTTTCCGACGTTGTGAGGCCCTCTGATGAGCATCATAGCCGGATGGAGGATTGTGGCGGAGAGGTTGAAAAGCGCAGTGACCCCACCCCGGACATAGTCTGCCGGGTTGTAGCTGAGGCGCTCGGTGACGCGATAACTATTTTGTCGCTCCTCGCGGGTGTAGGAGAAGCCACTAACATCCATTCCTGGATAGCGGTTCTGGAGTTCCTGCACTGACTTTTCCAAATTGTAGCCATTGTTTGTTGAAAGTGCTTCAGCCATCGGCTTCCATCGCTGATTATGCTCTGCTGCCGCCTCAAGGTCTGTTAAGTCCCCCACAGGACTGGCATAAGGTATTGTACCATGAAGATAGGTCGTTGTTGGGACTTTTTCAACCCACGATGTCGCACATCCCGACAGGAGCAAAGCTGCTCCCAGTGCCCATCTATTTGATGAATTCATCTTGCAACCCCTTCTCGTAGATTTCTTTTTTTATTTGCCTAATCTGTATCAGCGCCTCATCTGCCCGCTGAGGCGGGATTCGAGCGATTTCTTTAATCTTTTGGTTATAATAGGCGATTTCTGCCCGGCGCTTCTCGGCCTCATAGGGCGAAAGGGCCGGCTTTGGAGGCGGACTCTGTATGTGTGCATGCGGCGCTTCCACCCGGGTTTCCAGATCTGCCGTAGGGAAGACGCACGATTTGATTCCGGCGACGAGCTGCAAGCCGGCGACAACATAGAAGGCTCGCCTGTATAGTTTTGAGCCCCAGATGCTCCTGAGCTCGCGCATGGCCGGGCCTTCGTGCGCCCGGCGATAGTTCTGGATCGCTCGGTAGGCGAGGCGCTCTAAATTGGCGCTACTAGGCGGCGTTGTAGGAGCATACTCTGGAAGAGCACCCAAAACGAAAAGCGCGCGTATATCTGCAGAATTTTTAGCAAGAGGTAGAAGAGCTACAATATGCGGGTTGTAGAGTCTATCTTCAAGGATAGACATCGCGCTTGTTTCGTTGAACATGAATGAGGGCATTCCCTCCGAAAGAAGATACGGCTTTTTTCCTCTGAGCTTTCTTGATATGTTTCTTGCTCTTTCCAAAAATTGCCCCATCAAATATTGGATAGCAAATAAAGCAGGAATACCGTCTTGAAAAGATGGCCTTCTCGTATCAAGATCATAGAATCTAATTGCTGCATCTTTCAATGAAAGCATATCCGATTGGATACTTATGTTTTCATAAGCCGCAGGACTCATGATCCTCTCCGCCTTACTTTTTCTCGCAGGCTTTCACCAAATCTGAACTGTTCATTGCCAAAAAAGTCATAAACCTCTCCTAATTCTCTTGGCGCTTCAGGGGGGATACACCAGACTCTCTCAAGAAGGATTTGATCCAATGAAGGAAAATCCAGTTGGGCATCATCTTTGATAACCCTAAGCTTCACTCGGTTTAGGAATATCCGAAATTTACGTGGGTTATACCGAGACCAATATCCTACGGCGATTGCGGCATAAGGGGCTTCATTTTCTCTTAAATTTGCATTATAGATTAGGGCAGGCGTCGCATAGACGATATCTCCTTGAGGGTTTCCTTCATGTTGATTGACATAAAATCGCTTGCCCAGCCATCCCAGATCCTTCTTTATCCGGAATCTATCCGTCGGCGACGGGAAACAGGAGAAAAGGGTTCCATGACTATGCGCCCACCCTATCATTTTCTGGCCAAGGGCATTGAGATTGTCGATGGTGGCACTTATCCCTTTTGGCACTTCATGGCATTCATCTAGCCTAACTCCTTGATGAAAAAACGGCTCAAGGTTTTCAATGGTAAGACCGGCTTCATCTTGCCTTGAGGCAATGGCCATCGAGAGTTCATAAGACGCTCCGCCAAGTTCACAGACTCTTTTTGAATAATAGCGAGCTTTTGCGTCTGCACTTTCTTTTATGGAAAGTGTTGTGAATTGTTCCAAAACCCCCGGTGAACTTCCTCTAATCGCTGTCTCAATTTGTATGTCCCTATGCGCATTGATAAGATCCGTGATCCTTTGATGATATCTTGCATAGCCGGGGGAAAGCTTAAACAAACGATCTCTTTCTCTCCATTCCTGCCATGCCTCATCGGTTCGCCATTGGTCTTCACTGATTGTGGCTTGCCCTCTTCTTGCATATGCCCCGATTGTCATGTGCAGCCTCCACAGGTTTTCTCATAACGTTCCTGATTGACATACAGCCGTTGACGCTCTGAAGAATTGTAAACGAGTGAGTGGGTGTTAGCTCCGATCTCACTCCCAAGGACTTCTTTGTCTGACTTTCGATAGAAAAATCGTAGAGCTTCCCCAACCATCGCACTCCCAATGACAAAGTTAGGGATGATTACGCTTGGGGCAGCCTGTGCACATCCTCTTGCTTGGCGGGTTGTGTTTTGTTCTTTGGCTAGCTCAGCATCAAAATCAAGCTGGCAATCCAAACATCGATTGATTCCTGGAAAGTACACCCGCATCTTGCCATTGAGAGAAGAAGAGCCTCCGTCAATATAGGGAAGTTTATGAAGCACCGCATACGCATTAATGAGTTTCCTTACTCTCAAGGAATCTACAGCCCCAAAGAGAATATCATACTCTCCCCTATCAAAAACCACGTCATTTGCCCCCAGAAATCGCTGATGAGGATTTGTTAAAGTGGAAGGAGAATATTCCTTTACCCTCTCGGATAGAACCTTTGCTTTCGGTTGCCCTACCTTGCCACGAAAACAGAATTGGCGGGAAAGATTGCTGAATTCAATAGTGTCCCTATCTATAATATCTATCTGCTCAAATCCGGCTAGGGCAAGTTGCGCCGCTACACTATTCCCCATTGCTCCTGCCCCGACAACTAAGGCCTTAAAAGGATGCATATCTCGATAGGGAATCGGTTCAAGAGTGTCCCCGCCTTCTGTTCTGGTGGTTCGGAGGAGAGAGTATTTGTGAAGTTTCTCGGGAGATGGAAGGTCGCTTTCATCTAGAGGCATGAAATATTTTCTGAGTTCATCGGCCATCCCGCCGGCGAGAACTCCGCTTGTCTGTGGATTCTGTTTCTCTTCGCACCATATTGATCTTACCAGGCTATCCAAACCTACTCTTGAAGAAGGATGATGGGACTGAAAACGAGATTCATGCTGACCCGCGGAACCAGCAATGAACGGAAGTTTATGGCGAATACAATAAACAAGGCCATGTTCTACGATAGCGGGATCATTTTCGGCGCTTACTATCGCATCTGGCCTGAACGCTGCGATATCCCCTTCATCAAAGGGGCTAAAGAATGTCTTCAACCTACCCTTGAAGTTCTCGTTTAATTGAAGAAGCTCTCGTTCAATAAAGTCAATGCGCGGTTTGCCAATGGATTCCATCGAAGGAAAACCGAATAGGAAATAGTCTTCCTTTGTTCGTGCAATGCGTCCATTGGATTGAAGAAGAACGTTCGTGACCCCCAAACCGGCAAGATTGACAAGAAGCTGCTGGGCGAGTGTTCCAGATCCTAACACGACTACTCTCGCCTGATCGAGCTTTCTTTGTTCCCACCCTGGAATGCGGGTTTGCCGATCATAGAGTTCGTCTGGCATGTTAGTTTTCGAAGACCCCTATCTTGGAAAGGTCTGCCATTCTGGCCATGAGATATTCGTGGCTGAAATTTGAGCGATTCAGGAATCTGACAGGGTGCAGGGCATCTCCTATGCATCCTTGTTGGAGGACTTTTCGAGCGATATCCAGGTTCTGCACCACCAGAATGGTGGCCCTTTCTTTGTCTTCAAAAGTTCTTAATGGCAGGCCTTCGAAGGTCACCCCTTCGTTCCTAAACCGGTCAATGCCCACATTATAGCAGATTTCATTGCTATCATAGACAAAGGGATGCCGATACTGTCCGGGCTCATCAATCCTTGGTTTATGAAGCAAACGGAACTCATTTCCGCTCACGCTAAAATCAGACCTTAATGTTACCTGCTGGAAAAGGTAGGATTCTCCATTTTTCCTGATGATAAAAGGATGAAGCGTGAGATAACTTTCGTACGTATTTCTATTTTCAAAAGAGATTCCGTTTCTAATCTCAAACGTGGTATTCGTAATGGGGTCTGTAACTTGCCGTCTTCCTGTATTCGCTGATTGCAACAGATTGCGGCGATAATCAAGCATCTGGAAAACAGCGGAATAATTCTCGATATTTGCTTCAACAAGAAAAGCAAGGGCGCGATCTAATTCGGCTAAATAGGATTGACTTTTCTGACGCAAGGATCCGACATGCGAAAGAGCATACGATCTATCCCCAAGGCAGACATATTCAGTAGAAGAAACTCCTTCTTGCAATGAAAATACCTCCCCAAATGCACAAAGAACTTTATCACCCAGTGTGCGGAAAAGAAGCGGCTCAGAATAAAGCGAAGAAAGGAGGCTATCAAATGGCCTCATTCTTAATTCGGGTATTTCTGTAGCAGAAAGCTGCTTCCGCGCCCTTCCAGGATGCACTATTCGAGGATCCTGCATGGAAAGATAATAGGTACCCGCATTGTCAACCACGAATTTTTCGGCCGCGTCTCCTTGGATAGCACGTTCTAAATCTGAGATTCCGGCAGATATGCCGTTGATTTCTCTCTTTTTGTCTATGAGAATTTGCATCGCTGCTCTTTCCAAAGAAGTGCGATTCGCATCCAGGAAGGAGCGCTCATGAGAAGAAAGCTGGCCTGCTTCAACTAATGGATGATCCTTGTCCAGAAAATGGAGCCTATTCTTCGACAGCCTTTCTGAGGTATGAATTTCGTAGAGTTGATTTCCTACAACAACAAAAGGCTGTGTTGTTTCAAGGCGTTGCTGTAGGAAAGATGGGCGAGAGAGCGCAATCATCCGCCCACACTCGTATCCTGGAGCAAAAGATCCAGGCTTTGGTAGACTGTCACTCCTTCTGGCCCAAGATGCTCTTTTGTTGTTAGGATAGAGGAAGGGTCTTCAGAGATATATTCCCTCAAAGGCCGAGTCAAATCCAGACGAACACTCTGACCCCCGGCTGTCAGGGCGCACAATTTGACTAAATAATTGGGATCTGTCTGCGTTAGATTTAGACTGAGCCTCATTGAAGCAGCATACTGTGCCTCTTCCCTCGTATAGGGCGTTGGATTAAACTGATCGGTCTTGGTGCTCAGCATATAGTCCAAGACTTGCCCGCAGCTTACGGAGGCCTTTCTTTCACTGCCAAAAATCGCTTCTTGGGGGATCTGTTTGACAAGACGCTCCTCTCTCCCCACAAACCTTCTCAGTTCCGCCACAATGGGTTTTGTTTGCACTGATTGCATAGTCATGTTTTCGCCTCCAAAGTTATGCACCAATACTTAATGCCTCAACTTTCATTTCAAGTACTAAAGAGGGGTGAACCTTTCCATTAAGTTGCTTCTCTTCAAGAATCGGGATTGTTGCAAGGTAATGGCATAAATAAGCCGTAGGATCTAATTGAACATATTTTCCCCCCATAGTCTTAGCAAGAAGCCGTCCGGGAAAATTGGGATCAGATTGCATTCTATTCATAATCGACTGGATACCAAAAGCCGTCATCTCTTCCTCAGGGGAATAGGGGGTAGGATTGGCCGGATCCGGTGGAGCATCCAGAAGATACTCGACAACATCGTTGCAAGTTGCGGGGCGATCATTCCCGTTTCCCATAAGCGCGGCGATTGGAAGGTTTTTTCTAAGTCTGCGACTTGGATTCGCTACATAGTAGATCTCTGCGACAATGCAATTTTCAATTTCTCTCATTGTTTTCCACCATCAACCATGCCCGTTCTAGAGACGCGCTCCTTAAAATGTCCTCACTGGAAAAATCCGGATATTTTCCGGCGAAAGAGGGCAAAATCCGGAAGATTTCCGCCTATTGCGCTTTATCCGGAAGATTTCCGGATTGTCGTCGAGCTCTTCACCAGTTCAATTTCAGGGCCATTTGGCGCTCTAGAATGAGCCGTTTCCTAGAGGGAATATCGATAATCGCCCTCCGGACTTTCGTCTGGTTTCCCACGACGCGGTTGATCTCAACCACAAACCCCATCGCCTGCAGCTTCTCAAGCGTCTTCTTCTGGCTGTCAAAAACCACCCGCTAAAGCTGGTGGCGTGCTTACACCCCACTTGAGGAGCGGGTGGTTTTTGAGCAGTTCGAAACTTCACAGAAGTTTCGAATCCACGGCGAAGTCTGACTTCGCCTTTGTGCTCGGAAATCGCTCGCTTACTATACGCTGAAACGATATGGCTTGCGCTTCGGCGATTTCCGACATGTCCAGAAGCGGCTCGTACTGCAGCTTGCACTCGATGAACTTGAACTCGCCGCTGCGGCGGCAGATGAAATCCGGCAGTCCGTGATGGACATCGTTGAGGTACTGCAATTCCTCAAGGCAGCCGAGCTTTTCCAGGAGCGCCATCAGCCGGCCGTATTTCCGCCTGATGTCGGGGTAGACATCTTCCCGAAGAACGCACACGAGTGCGCCCTTCCACACTGTCTAGCCCTGGCGTTCAAGGCGGACGCGCACCAGCCTCTCAGAAAGCCCCCCTCCTTTTCGGGAAGGCCTTCGTGAGTGGGATGTAAGACTGGCGCACGCCCATCCCAAAAAGGATAAACTAGTCCTTTAAAGGCGCTGCGCGCGGAGAAAATGTCCAGTGCTAGGGTTTTTCGACCGCAAGATTCTTATAGCTTGCCATCAAGGGATGCCCCTATGAAGAAACTGGCTGTTGCCCTGCTCTCCCTTTCGCTCCTTCCGGCGGCCCTGGCTGCCTCTCCCCTCAAGATCGTTGCCGCGATTTTCGCGGCGCTCTTCTTCGTCATCATCCTCGGCATCCTGCATCTCGTCCTGCAAGTGTTCATGATCTTGGACTGCTTCAAGCGCGAGCTGGAGAACAAGATGCTGTGGCTGTTCCTGCTCTCGCTCGTTCCCCTGGCGCCGGTGTTCTATTACTTCCGGGTGAAGCGGAAGAACCGAGGCAAGCTCGCGCTGAAGATCGTGGACCAGATGGGGTTCGCCTCTGCTGTTGTGGCTGTTGTTTCTGCGGTCCTCTGGATCAACTTCGGCATCCTCGGCGGACTGGTGGCGGTTGTCCTGTCCGTCGCGGCGAGGAAGAAGGACGTGCATTCCAAGACCGGCCTGGCGCTCGGCATCACCGCGTTCGGCCTGCAGACGCTGTTTTTTATTGCGTATTTCGGGTTTTTCTTCATGATCTTCATTCCCGCTACTCTTCTGGAAGCTCAGGCAGGCGAATCTTGGGGAAACCTCACCATCGACCACGCGGTCCTCGGGGTTGACCAGGATGAAGTTAATGCCTGCGCCGGAAGAAACACCAAGGTGTTCAGCACTTCCCAGCGCATCTGCATGGAGCCCTTTGGCGTCAGGCCTTTCCAAGCCAATAAAGACGGCCTGCATGTCTTCGACATGGATTCAAAGATTGTCCAAGAGAATGGGACCGTCGTTTTGTACCAGACGCGGATCTTTGAGGGCGAAGAGACCTTCCTTCATGATGATGAGCTTGACGGCGGATATTGGACGATTGTGGATCTTGAGGATTTTGATAGCGGCACGTACACGTATACGCTTACGGTCTATGACCTTGTCGGCCGCAAGCGGGGCATGATCAACAAGACTTTTGAAGTGCGCTGAGTCCTATGTCCAGTGCCTGCGCGAAGAGGTTATAGAGATCATTCTTTTCGATGAGATTCAGGTGAAAAAATGGAAATCCTCGAAATCTCGAACGACGGCATCGTAACGCTCACTCCTCAGATTATAAAAGACATGGGGCTACAGACCGGGGACCCTCTCCTTTTGTTTTGCGATGATGGATACCTCCTCATACAGAAAATCGATATTGGCAAGCTGAAAAATGAGATAAAGCGTATCGTGAATAAATATTCTACAGCGTCCTCGTGACCCAGACATCCTTATACGATCCTTTCAGCTCTTCCGCCTTTTCTTTGGCTTCCTTCACCGTCGGGAAGAGACCGAAGACGCAGCTCCCGGACCCGGACAGCAGCGCGTGCTTTCCCAGACTTTCTTTTAAATCCTTGAGCTTTGGATACTTTGGGAAGAGAAATCTCTCGAAGTCGTTATGGAGAAGGTTCAAATCGTATTTCTCAAGGAATGTATCGATTGTATCTTTACCGTACGATGAGACGAGCGCATAAGCGTCCCTCGTTTTCACGCCAAAGTCTGGTCGGGCGATGACGCAGTGCATCGTGGGGAAGGGCTTCACCGGCTTGACTTGCTCCCCCCTTCCCGTCCCGAGGCACGTGCCTCCCAGAATGTGGAAGGGCACGTCAGAGCCGAGTTCAGAAGCGACAGAGAGCAGCTCTTCCTGTGAAAGCTTCAGGTCCCAGTGCCGGTTGAGGAGGCGCAAGACAACCGCGGCGTTCGAGCTTCCTCCGGACAAGCCGGCCGCGACGGGAATGTTCTTTTCGAGGATGATTTTCGCCCCCTCCTTCACGTGGTATTTTTTCCTCAGCAGATTCGCGGCGATGAGGCAGAGATTCTTGGGGTTGACGAGAAACGCATGGTTGCATTCCAGAAGGACATCCTTATGCTCCTCAATCTCAATCGTGTCATGCATCTCGACTTGCTGGTACACGGTCGAGACCTCATGATAGCCGTCGGGCCTTTTCCCTAAGATGTTGAGGACCAGGTTGATCTTGGCATGGGTGATCATTGTTTATTGAGTGTCGCGACACAGAAACACTGCATCCCGACCCCTTTCCCGAAGGCCGTCAACGCTTCACCTGATGTTGCGGTAATACCGATTGCCGAAGTTTCGAGATTCAGGAGCTGCGAGAGTCTTTCCTTCATCCTATCCTCTATCGGCGCGATCTTCGGGACTTTGCCTTCGAGCATGATGCCTACGTTCCCTAATGCGTATCCCCTCTCCTTCATTATTCCGAGCATCAGCCTCACATATTCTGCGCTGTCTGTTATCCCTTTCTCGCACATCGGGTCAGCGTAGTGGCCCAATGATTTTTCACCCAAACCTTGCGAAATGGCGTTGAAGAGCGCATGCAGGACGACATCGCCATCTGAATTCGCGTCAAAGCCCTTGCCTTCCGCTTCAATTCCTCCAACCATCAGTTTCTTGTCTCCTTCGGCGACAAAGCGGTGGCTGTCCATGCCGAAACCGATTCTTGAGGTAGAAAGCAATTTATTGGCGAATTCAAGATCGTTGGGAAGCGTGATCTTGATGTTCTCCCTTGCGCATTCGACCATCTTCACCCTTTTGCCGAGGCGCTCGACGAGCATCACGTCGTCCGTGCCCAGGAACTCGTCCTTCTCTGCCTCCTTGTGCGCTTTCAGGAGCGTCCCATACCTGAACGCTTGGGGAGTCTGCGCCTGCCACACTTTGGAGCGGTCAAGGGTGCCGGCGACAAACCCTTTCTCGTCTATTTCCTTGAGGGTGTCCCTCGCCTTGAATCCGACAACAGCCGCCTCATATTTCCTTGCAGCATCAATGCACTCACGTAGCGTCTTATCATCTACAAAAGGATTGACTCCATTATGAACGAGGATGATATCATCGGCCTTGGCTTCGATCGAAAGCAGCCCATTATAGACAGAATGCTGCCGCTTTTCGCCGCCGAGCACGACCCTCTTCACTTTTGGGAATTTCGACTGCGTCAAGCGTTCCATCTCTCCCTTATCTTGTTCTCTTGCCACGAGAAGGATTTCATCGATCATGTCGCAGGATTGAAAGACCCGCAGCGTGCGCTCAATGAGGGGTTCCTTATCCAAGAGAAGGAATACTTTGCTGATCTCGGACTGCATGCGCTTCCCGATGCCGGCGCAGGTGATGATAGCATAGTTCATCCGAGCACCTTCTTCTTGGTTCTCGCATCGAGCTCCATCAGTTCATCAATATCGAGAGGCTGCGGCTTGTGGCCCTGCATCTGCTCCTTAATGATTCGCGGGATGTCCAGGAATCCGATCTTCCCTTCGAGAAACAGCTTGACCACGGCTTCGTTGGCCGCGTTCATCACGCAGGCGAGGCTTCCACCCGCTTTTCCCGCTTCGTATGCATACGATAGGCAGGGGAAAGCTTCTACATCCGGCGGGCTGAACTGAAGCATTCCCAACTCCTGAGGACGGAGACTTTTAAGGTTTGCGGAAAAGCGCTTGGGATGGCTGAGAGCGTACTGGATCGGGATCCTCATGTCCGGATAGCCAAGCTGCGCCTTTATCGAGGTGTCCTGGAATTCAACGAAGGAATGAATAACACTTTCTGGATGTACTACAACATTGATATTTTCATAGGGAATGCAAAACAAGTGATGCGCCTCGATGACTTCCAAGCCCTTGTTCATCAAGGTCGCGGAATCGATCGTGATCTTGTCCCCCATCTTCCACTTGGGATGGTTCAAGGCTTCCTTCGCTGTCACTTTGGAAAGTTCAGTTTTTTTCCTTCCAAGAAAAGGGCCTCCGGAACAGGTGAGGGTGACGGATTTGACACTTCCTTTTTGCTCTCCCTGCAGGCACTGGAAGATCGCGGAATGCTCGGAATCGATAGGTTTTAAGGAAACATTGAACTTTTTCAGGAGCGGCATAATCTGGTCGCCTGCGGCGACGAGGGTTTCTTTGTTTGCCAAGGCAATATTTTTTCCAGCCTTGATTGCTTCCGCGGTTGGTTTTACACCGATGCTGCCGACGAGAGCGTTGAGCGCGGTGTCGGCCTGAATTTCTTTTACTAACTTAAGAATCCCATTCAATCCAGAGAAGACTTCACTATCAGAAGAGAATCCAGCGGCCGCTTGCTCATCGCAAACCGCTACCGCGTCTGGATTGAATTCCTGGATTTGCTTTTTTAGGAGTGACGTATTCGAGCCGCAAGACAGCGCCTTAATCCGAAACTCCCCGGGATGCTGCCGGACAATCTCAAGCGCCTGCCTGCCGATGCTGCCGGTCGAACCTAAAATAATCAGCTCTTTCATAGCGATTTCGCCGCATTCGCGATGTTCTCCGCTGTCAGGCCCACCAGCTGTTTTAATTCTTTCGGCGTGCCATGGTCGATGAAGGAGTCCGGAAGGCCTATTCTGGCGACTTTCACTTGGATATTCTTTTCAAGAAGGAAGCTCTCCATGGCCTCGCCGAACCCTCCTCTTAACACGCCTTCCTCGATCGTCACCAGTTTCTTCGTCTTCTTCACGGACTTAAGAATCAACGTTTCGTCGAAGGGCTTGGCGAATCTGGCGTTGATGACCTCGGCGGAGATGCCCTCTTTCTTGAGGAGCTCCGCCGCTTCCATTGCTTCTTTGAAACAGGTGCCGAGGCTGAGGAGGGTCACGTCATTTCCTCTTCGTGTGATCTCGCCTTTCCCCAGATGAATTTTTCTAGGTTCTTCTATTTTTACGCCAAGGCCGGACCCTCGTGGATAGCGGATTGCCGCCGGACCTTTGTGCCCAATAGCTGTTTTCAAAAGGTGACCGAGCTCCTTCTCGTCCTTGGGCGCCATCAGCACCATGTTCGGGATGCAGGAAAGAAAGGCGATGTCATAGGCGCCATGCTGGAGCTTGCCGTCCTCGCCCACCAGACCTGCGCGATCGATGCAGAAGGTGACATCCAGATTTTGCGAGCAGACATCATGGATGATCTGATCGTACGCTCGCTGCAAGAAAGTGGAATAGATGGCGCACACCGGCTTCATTCCCATCCTCGCAAGGCCGGCGGCAAACGTGACCCCATGCTGCTCGGCAATTGCCACGTCAAAGAAGCGCCCCGGCAGCTCCTTCGCGAAGATGTCCAATCCTGTGCCTTTCGGCATCGCGGCAGTGATGGCGATGATGCGTTTGTCTTTTTTCGCGAGCTTCACCAACGCGTTGGCGAAGGCGGAGCTGTAGGAGATGGTGCCGGATTTTTTCAAATCAGAGCCGCCATTGACATCAAAGGGCGAAACTCCATGCCATCGCTCCTTGTCCTGCTCTGCCATCGGATATCCTTTCCCCTTTTTCGTGGCGACATGCAACAAGATCGGGCCCTTGATGTGGCTGATGTTCCTGAATGCTTTTATGAGTCCGCCCAGGTCATGGCCGTTGACCGGGCCGAAATACTTGAAACCCAGAGCCTTGAAATACATGCCTTCCTTCGACATGCTGCGCATCGTGTCCTCAAGTTCTGCTAATTTCTCCGAAGCGGCGATGCCGATGGCTGGCAGTTTCCTGATGGTGGCATTCACCTTGTTTCTCACCTTCGCATAGTTCGGGTGGGTGACGAGCGTTGAGAGATAGGTTGAGAGCGCGCCTACCGGCGGCGAGATGGACATCTCGTTGTCGTTCAGGACGACGATAAGATTGGATTGCAAGTGGCCGGCATGGTTCAGGGCTTCGAACGACATGCCGCCGGAGATGGCGCCGTCTCCGATCACCGCAATGACATGATAGGATTCGCCTTTCAAATCTCTTGCCACTGCCATGCCAAGCGCTGCCGAGACTGAAGTAGAAGCGTGGCTGGTGCCGAACGCGTCATGTGGCGATTCATCGATATTCGGGTAGCCGGAGATGCCCTTCCACTGCCGGAGCGTGTGGAACCTTGGATATCGGCCGGTGAGGAGCTTGTGCGGGTAGCTCTGGTGGCCGACGTCCCAGATAATCTTGTCCTTCGGGGAGTCGAAGACATAGTGCAGGGCGATGGAAAGCTCCACCACCCCGAGGTTCGGCCCCAGGTGGCCGCCCTGCTTCGCGACAGTCTGGATGATCGTGTCCCGGATTTCCTGCGCGAGCTCCCTCAATTGCCGCTTGCTCAGTTTCCGGACGTCAGCCGGATGCGTGATTGCGTCAAGATAGCGCGCCATGTGCCCCTGGCGGGTAGAGTCGGATTTTGTATATAAAGATGATGGCCAACCGGGTAAAGTCTTTGATGCAAAGCGGATCTGGCGGCTGTCGGATTCTGTCAGAAATCCGAAGATTTCTGAGCATGCTCGAAAATGGGGAATCATTTCCGACACTACGGAATCCTCGTCGACCACCTCGAAGGGGGCAGACTCACTGGCGTTCGTAGGTTCTTGGCTTCGCCTACGAACCGACCCCCGGTCGGCCAGCGCCAGACACTTAACTTGACTGCACCAACCAAAGGAAAGGATTTTAAGCCGCCTTTCTTCTCGAATCGGACATGGACGAGATCATGGACGACTTTCTTAAGAATCCGGGCGTGCCGGAGAAGGAAGAAGCGTGGTGGAAGGGGCCCTTGGGAATCATCCTTGCGTTGTTCCTTTTGCTTCTGCTCGTGGTTTGGTATGTGCCGGGCGAGGCGGTGAAACTGGACCCGGAGCCCAAGGGGATTCCCAAGCTGAGCGAAGTTGTGCCGGAAGGTCTCACGATCACGCAAGAAGCGAGAAGCCTGCAGCCGCGCGAGTATCCTTCGTTTGTCACTCCTGATTCCACAATCAAGCAGATAGCAGATAAGATTGTCACGAGGAGCTGCGACGGGAACAAAGTTTGCCACGCAAAGGCGCTCTATTATTTTGTGCGCGACAACCTGCAGTATGTCTCTGACCCCGCGGCTTACGAATACGTGAAGAGCGCGAGGGAGAGCCTGGTTGCTGGCGGCGGGGACTGCGATGACGCCGCTGTGCTGCTCGCGAGTCTTCTTGAGTCAGTGGGCATCAACACGCAATTCGTGTTCGTGCCAAATCATGTCTACATCCGGGCGCTGCTTCCGGAAGCGGCGAAGAGATACAAGCTCGAGGATTCTGACTACGTGAGCCTGGACCCGACGTGCAGGACCTGCGCGTTCGGGGAATTACCGTACGCGGACGCGACGAAGAATAAGGTTGTGGTTTCTTAGGCGGAAGTATCTCGAAGTTTTGTTTAGTATCGAATTCAGTTAACACTTTTGGCCTGTATTTAAATAGCGACTTCGAGTCCTAAGCTCGGTGATTAGCATGGCATACCGGCTAAATGAA
>JAGVXW010000002.1 GCA_018303575.1 Candidatus Woesearchaeota archaeon | reverse complement strand
TAAGCGCGAATTTTCAGTCCCAAAAACTCGCCTTCAGAAACGAGGAGCGTAAAGCTTCGGCCTTTAGGCCGGAGATAGCTCCGAGTGGCGAGTTTTTGTTACCTAAAAGTATAATGCTTTTTCACGTTCTTCTTGACGTGCCACTTGCAGCGCATCCCTTTCGGAAAAATAACAAAATCCCCCTTGCCGAACTTGAAGCGCTTTCCCTCTTCATTCGTCAGTTCCACTTCGCCCTCAAGGAAATAGCAGATCTCCTCCTCGTCATAGGTCCAGGGGAAGTCGCTCTCCTCCTTCTCCCAGATGGGCCAGGCCTTCGCCCGCTCCTTCTCTTCCGCCGTCGCCTTGTGGATTTTCGGCTGCATATCCCTTCCTGCGCGTTTCCCGTATATAAAATCTCTCATAATTGCGGCAGGAATGCGCGGGCATCTTGTGCCGAATTTTTCCCAGTAACCTTTAAAAAGCGCCCGACGCATGCACGCCCATGGTGCATCTCTTCGGCAGGGCGATCATCGCGCCGTTCGCGAAGCTGTGGCTCAAGCCTGTCCAGGGCCTCGACAGGCTGCCGGAGCCGCCGTATATCGTCGCCGCGAACCATTCTTCTTATCTCGATGACCTCTTTGTCCCTTGCACATTTATTCCCCTGACAGATCGGGAGATGCACATCTTCGTGAACTCGCGCTATTACAAGAGCTTCTTCCTCAGGAAATTCCTGTATCATTACAACTGCATTCCGGTGGACGTGGCTAAGGACGTGCCGGACGAGGAGCGCCGGAGAAAGACGAACGATAAGGCCTTCGCAGAAGCGGCAATGGGATTGAAGAAGGGCCACCTCTTCGCCGTTTTCCCGGAAGGCGGGAGAAGCCCCGACGGAAAGCTCCAAAAAGCCAAGACCGGGGTCGCGAGGGTTGCCCTGGCCTCCCAAGTGCCGGTCGTGCCCGTCGGCATCGCCGACTCATACGAGATCATGCCCAAAGGCGCTGTTTTCCCGAGGTTCAGGCGCGCCGAGATGCGCATTGGCGCACCCTTAACTTTCAAGCGCTTTGCCGGCAAGGATGATCCTAAGACCTTGCAGGCTGTGACGCGGACAATCATGCGTGAAATTGCAAAACTGGCGGGGCAGTCCTATGGCTGGTAGCTATCCGGTCGCAAGATTCCTGGTCGGCCTCCTATATAGGAAGTGGCTCGGCGCCTGCACAGGAGCGGAAAATGTGCCGAAGGGAGGCGCGATCTTCTGCGCCAACCATTCTTCATACTTGGACCACCTTTTCGTAGGGTATTATTTCGCGAAGCATTTCCACAAGGTGCCCCGCTCCCTCGCCAAGAAGGAGCATTTCTCCGACCCTCTCCAATGGCTCTGGCATACCTATGTGGGCGCCATCCCATTGGATCGTGAAGCCGGAGGCCAGGAGGCGCTTGAGAAAGCCGCTTCCCTGCTCAGGAAAGGGGAATGGATCATGATGTATCCTGAAGGCACGCGCACGCTCACGGGAAAATTGAACCGGGCCAAGACCGGAGCTGTAAGGCTTGCGATCCAGGCTCGTGTTCCCGTCATCCCGATGGGCATCACGAACACGTTTTACACGCAGCCCAAAGGAAGGATGCTCCCGAGGGGAAAAAGGAAAAGCGATTTAAACATCGGGAAGCCAATGGAATTCACAAGCCGCAAGCAGCCGACGAAAGCGCAATTGAGGGCAGCAACCAACAGCCTGATGCGCGAGATCGCGAAACTCGCGAAAACAGAGTATCCATTCGAGGACGAATGAAAATCGCAATACTTGGGGCTGGCAGCTGGGGCACGACGCTCGCGAATCTGCTCACTGAGAACAATCCGAAGGATGAGGTCATCCTGTGGGCCCGGGAAAATGAGGTCATCTCCACAATTCAGGACAAGCGGGAGAACATCCAATACCTTCCCGGCGTCAGGCTCTCTTCAAAGCTGAAAGTGACAGGCAGTCTGAACGATGCCCTTTCGAAGGCCGAAATCATCGTCACAGCAATCCCCTCGCAGTTCCTCAGGCAGACCGCAAAACAAATCTCTCCTCTTGTGAAATCCCCCACCATTATGAATGTCGCAAAAGGGATTGAGCTCCACAGCTTCAAGCGGATGTCAGAAGTGCTCAAAGAGGAGATTCCGCAAGCCAAAATCGCGGTGCTCTCCGGTCCCAACCATGCGGAGGAAGTGAGCAGGAAGATCCTCACCGCGACGGTAATCGCGTCAGAAACCGCCGATCTGGAGCTGCTGAAGAAGCTCTTTGACACGGATTATTTCAAAGTGTACAAGCACGATGATGTCATCGGCCTGGAGATCGCCGGAGCAGTGAAGAACATCACCGCCATCGCCACAGGCATCATCGCCGGTCTGGGCATGGGCGACAACGCGACCGGCTCTCTCGTCACGTTAGGGTTGCGCGAGATGATCCGCGTCGGCAGGCATCTTGGAGCAAGGGAAGAAACGTTCTACGGCCTCGCCGGCGTCGGTGATCTTGTGGCAACCTGCACCTCTCAGCACAGCCGCAACAGGAAGGCCGGCCTCCTCATCGCGAAGGGCCTGGACTCCGAGGCGATCCAGAAGGAGATGCGCGGCATGGTCGCGGAAGGCATCTTCACGTGCAAGGCGCTCCATGAGTTCGCGGAAAGGGAGAATCTCAATCTTCCTTTGACGACGCAAATGTATCGCGTTCTGTTTGAAAAGAAGAAATTAAAGGATGCGATCAAGGACTTGAAGGAGCTGATTTAGAATCTTCAAGAGAGCGTCAAGGAAACATTTATATGCGATTCATTTAGTTAAAGCGATGCAAGGAATTCGTGAGAATTACTATACTCATGAAGAGATAAGGGAGTGGATAAAAAATGGCGCCATCAGAGCATTTGAGCGATGAGGAAAAAAGCAAGATTGTAGTGGACGGGCTTAACAAGTTCAAGTCGCTTATTAAGGGACATGAGAAAATCCTGGAAGCTATTGGTAAGCTGTAATTCACTATCATCCTCTTTTTTAAAGCGAACTATCGGATTTTAGCAATCAACAAAAAAGCCCCCCTCACTCTTCCATGAAATTATCCATCGGCTCGGTGAACGCTTCCTTGTTCGGGATCGCCCCGCGCTTCACCAGATATTCCCGCGCAAGGAGCCAGAACAGCAATCCGAGGCTCTTCTTGCCCTTGTTGTTGCACGGCACAACCAAATCGATGAAGTTCGACTGATTGTTCGTGTCGCACAAAGCCACAACCGGGATGCCGATCTTGTTCGCGTCCGCGATCGCGTTCCGGTCAGGCCAGGAATCAGTTACGAGAAGAATCTTCGTCTCGATGAACGTCCGCAATTTCGGGTTCGTTAATATCCCGGGCATATACCTTCCCGCGAACGCTTTCACGCCAGTAACCTTGGCGAAAGCGTTCACGGCCTTCCACGAGTTCTCCCGCCTGGACACGATCAGGATGTCCTCCGGCTTGTAGAGCGCCAAGAGATTGGCCGCGAGCGAGATCCGCTCGTCAATCTTCTGCAGATTCAGCACCGAAAGCCCGTCAGGTCTCGTTTTATAGATGAAGTTCGCCATGTACTTGGTCTTGAACTTGGTGCCGATGTGGATGCCAGACTTGAGGTACTCCTCTTGGGAAATAAGCAGTTGTTCTTCGCTCATGTGCTTCACCGCCCGGGGTTTTTATCACCTCACCCGGGCCTTGCGCAAGGTTTCAGTATCAGCCTTGCCTTCGGTTTTTAATGAAAAGGAAAAAAGGAGCTTACTGCTCCAAATCCCCGGAATCGTCAGACTCCTGGGAGTCCTCGCCGAAGTTCTCGGTGTCCTGCGGCTCCTGAGGCTCAGGCTTGGGGGTTGCTCCCACAGCGCCTGTGGCCTTGCCCATCACTTCGGCGAAGCCGACGTTCCTGAGCACTTTCGTGACCTTGATGTGCACTTCCTCCCCTTCCTTGACGCCGGGGACGAACAGGACGAATCCCTGCACTTTGGCGATGCCGTCGCCCTTCGCGCCGACCGCCTCTATCTTCACGTCCAGTTCCTGGTCCACCTTGACCGGAACAAATCCCCCGCCGTTGAAACCGCCTCTCCTATTGTCGTTATGCATTGTTCTGTACTCTCCTGTCTAGTATAGCGCCACCTGGCGCATACAGGAGGGGTGGAAGGGGGTATATAAAATTAATGCAAAAAGCGGCCATAGAGCGCATTTTCATCTTTTTTCAATATAGAAAGAATTTCCCACATGGTAACATACGTTACCCCCTAGTTTTTTCGGGAACCATCACTTCAAGAACCTGCTTTCCGCTAATTTATTCGCCGCGAGATAGGTCGGGATCTTCTCCTTTTTGGCCATCTCCAGCACTTTTTTGGTGGTGTCGTACACCTTCTTGGTGTGTTCCACGACATCAGAGAGCAGGAACATCCTGCCGTTGAGCTCTCTCACCGCGTTAATCAGCCCGCCGGCGTTCGCGACAAAATCAGGCACATAGATGATGCCCATCTCCTGCAGCATCCTGCCATGCTTCTCCTCATCCGCCAGCTGGTTGTTCTCAGCCCCGCAGATCAGTTTCAGCCGGGTTCCCCTGATGGCCTCGATGTTCGTGTCATTGATGCTCCTTCCCAGCGCGCAGGGAGCGAAGATATCGATCTCGTTCGCCAAATCGTGGAGGAACTTCTGGTTGCCCAGTTCCTCCTTTGTATAAACCATAAACTCGATCCTGTCAGTCTTGCCCATGCGCTCGAACTGCTTCTTGACCCAGTCCATGCGCTCCTGGCTCATCTCAGCGCAGATCACTTTTTTTACGCCATTGAAGATGAAGTTTTTGGCCAATTCATAGCCAACTTGCCCAACGCCGGAAAGCAGCACAACCTTATTGTTCAAGGTCTTATCAGGGAAGGCGAACTCAGCGCCGGCTTTGGCCGCGTGATACACGCCGATCGCGGTGATAGGCGAGGGAGGGCCGCTGCCGCCGCGGTTGAGGCTCTTGCAGGCCGTATCCGGGCAGATGGTGTCGATTTCGTCCACGTCATTGCACGTGGTGTTGCTGTCCTCGGCGATCACGATGCGCTGAACCCCGCGAGCATCCCGGCCCACATTCATGAAATTACAGATCCTTGCGGTGCTGAAGTTGGCCTCAGATCTCACCCCTTTCGGCACTGTCCTGGTTCCTTTTCCGCCGCCCGATTTTGTGTCCGCCGCCGCCGCCTTGTAGGTCATCCCCCTGGACAACCTGAGCACGTCGGTCAGCATGGAGTCGAAAGTCGAGTAGTCTTTCTCCCTCAGCCCGCCGACCGCCTTGCCGAGGCTGCTGTCGTGCACGCCGATGATGTGCATCGTGCGTGTCCTGCCATCGTAAGCGACGACGATCTCGCCATCCCCTTTCTTCGGATTGAACGTGTACTTCTTGAAATACTGCATCAGCGTCATCCGGGTTTGGTTGGCCGTGTCCGTGAACACGATGTCCTTGAGTTGTGAGAATCCCGGGAGCGCGCTTCCCTTCTTTCCGTCGCCCGCGTTCTGCACCCGCCACGCGTCGCTTGTTCCGTCCGCCCTGAAGCTGAGATAGAAGATGTCGTCCTGGTTCCTCGCGAACTCTTCGAGTTTCAGGCAGATGTCGTGGATCGTCGCCTCAGCGCCAATGTCAGCCATTCGCACAAAGAAAAGAGGGGATTTTATAAGGCTTTTGCCCGAGGTCAAGCAGCGGCAGCGCTTTATCCGGGCTCGCGACATGGATCTGCACATCCTGCAAATCCTGCCTCTCTTGCAAGATGCTCTTGAACGTTTGCAGTGCAACCTTTGGGGAATTGTTCGTCTCGCTCAGATGGCCCAGAACGATATGCCGCAGTGCCGGAGAGCCATGCTCCAACAGCAATAATGCTCCCTCATAATTGCTCAGGTGCCCTTTCTTCCCGAGAATCCGCTGCTTCAGTTCCTCAGGATACGGCCCCCGCTTGAGCATGAAGACATCATGGTTCGCCTCGAGGACAACCGCTTGCGCTAACTTGACACTCTCCACTACATTTCTTGACACATATCCTACGTCTGTCAGGATGCTGAGGGATTGCGTCCCTTCTCGCAACGTGAAACCGACAGGCTCAATCGCATCATGGCTTGTGGAGAACGGAAAAATCTTCATTCCGAGAAACTCAAACGCCTCATCTGTAGAGAAGAGCCGCGCTCCTGTCAATCCCATCGCCTTAGCCGTGCCCCGGTTCGCGAACATCGGAATGCCGGCGTCCAGCAGTTTTGCCGCGCCCTTGACATGGTCCGAATGCTCGTGCGAGAGCAGGCAGCTCTGCACGTTGTCCAAATCTTTCCCGATGGCAGACAGCCTTCGCTTGATCTCTCGCAAATGGATTCCGGCGTCAACGAGAAGATCCCCCTGTTTGGAGCTCACAAGACAGCAATTTCCAGAGCTGCCGGAAGCGAGGGAGGTAAATTGCATGCCACTTCCTCAAGCCGGAGATTCTTATAGTTTGCGATTAAAGCCGCCGTCATGGAATCCAGAAGAATCTGAAAGAGAAAAATAGGCAGACGTGCCAAAGGTGGATGCAATGCTCCGGCAACAGTGGATCCTCGCCGTTTCTCGGCTCCGCATCCCCCTGGACACCGACTGTCTCAGTTATGGCTGCTCCATTCCTGGCCTGACCAGATTCCTGGGGCAATCAATCCCAGGGGACAGAGCGTCAACGTCCGGGCAAGGCTGGCGCCGAACACACGGCACCGCCCCAACAGCTTCGGCCCCGCCATGAAGCCCGTTTGCGGTGACAATGGAGGGCTGCCCCACCGGCCTAGTCTGCCCGGAAATACGAATGAAAGCGTGCTTTTAAAGTTAGCGGCTCAGGCCGGAGTTCGTTACGGGAACATACCTATTCGTAGGATGGGAGAGACGAATCGCTAACGGAGTCCCAGCGCGTTCAAGCAGTGCAAGGGCTCTCTCCTGCCGCAGGAAATGGTACTTGGTGCCTTCTCTCATCTTGTCCCGCACTTCAGCACGGTCAAACGAATTATCTGCTGAAGGTTCCATAAGGCCACGGTTGACAAGCATGCGCATCATGGCTGAAGGCGATCGTTCATAGGTCTCCTGCAGATGGTAGCGCGCAACACGTCCCTCAAGGGCCGGGCGTTCAGCTTCCAAGTTTTGCTTTGCTCTTTCATACGTTCTGCGTTGCGCTCTATCCAGAGAAGCACTTTCAAGCGCACGGCACACCATATTGAGAATATTCGTATTTGCAAGCAGATTATAGTGGCAACGTGGGAGGATAGCTGCTCTGCGGCGCATCGTGCTCACAGCCTGCAGCCAGGTGCCGTTTGGCACGCCCATCTGGCTGTCAAGAGTGCCGGCGTTGTAGAACATGGTAAAGGCCGCCACCGCGTCGCCTACGATCACTTCGGACTTGTCAAGAGGCTCGCCCAGCTTATCGTGATAAAGGCGCTTGGTCGCCTCAATAGTAGGATCTGTTTTGAGCAGTGTCACAATGATTTCTTCAGCAGTCGCTAGCACCGAGAACCGTTTAATCCGTGGCTCTCCAGAGATGTAATCTCCTTTGTAGAGAAACTGATGCAAGCCATCGCTGATCATATTGGAGAGCGCGTGCCATTCTTCCATGATTGCCCGATAGTCGCTTGAGCTTCCTTCCAGTTCGGGGATAAGGCCTCGTCGGAATACCGGCTCGGGCCGTGAAGGTGGGCCTCTGCCTGAAGGGCATTCGATACGTACACTCTCTACTGGAACGAAGACAACGTGATCCCGCACCCTCATGCCGTGGCGTTCATAGAGCATTCTGAGCCGATCGCGCTGCCCGAACATGCGTAAGTTTCCATTGGACGTATGTTCTGGCCAGGGATCTTCCCTATTCAGGAAGCCTCTTGCTCTGCGCGCTACTTGATGGGCGTTCACGTAATCTCCATGGGAAAAATAGAATCCGTTCGCATGCTCCTTGCTCTCAAAAGCCCTTGAGAATACGGGATCCTCAGGGATATCAATTGCGCTGAGTCGGCGGAAAACGTCCCAGTCACGGGGGGCATAGCTCGCTCCAGTACCGTAGCCAGCATGGAGCCATTCTCGCATTGTCGAATCGGCGATAATTCCTTCTGATGGTACGTTGGCATTGACGATTGTTCGGAGCACAGAAAGCATCGCTGCATATTCTTCTTTTGTGTAATCCTGGCCATCAAGCATCAAGGTCTTGCGCTCATCCACGATCACACGCGCACGGGGAGCTAGAGCCCGAATTAACCATTGCCGAAAGACCGGGATTTCCCTGCCTTCGCGGGTTTCAGTTACGACCTCTCTTTTTGAGCGCATATACACCGGATCGCTTGCGTAGTCTCTTTTGATCTCATCTAAGGTGAGGTCGATTCCTTCTGCATGGACGCCTATGAGGTCGCTGCGCATCACATCTTCCGCGAGCTTCTCAAGAGGCCTGCTCTCTTCCGGGGTCCCCGACTCCACGATAACAGTAGCCTTGCGGTCTGCGCGGAACGTGCCTTTCGGGGTGCTAAGCACCACTCTCTCTTCTAAGCTCATGGCAAGAAGGGATCCTTCCATCCTTTTAAAACTTTCTAGTAGTGAATACACACACAATTTCCACAACTGACATCCAGTTTCCATCATAATGTTTATTAATTTCGCCAGCTTTTACTCAATAATGGTTGCATCCCTCCACTTTCTCGGCACCGGGACAGGCGCGGGAGTCGTCGGCAAGGGCCTCCGCTCCTCGGCAGGCATCATCCTGAAGCTTGGCCAGAATCAGTTCCATATCGACCCGGGAGTCGGCGCCGTCATCAAGGCGGCGGAGTTCGGCATCAGCGTGAGGGATACTACCGCTATCCTCCTCAGCCACTGCCACACCCATCACGCCAATGATGTCAACGCTGTCATCGAGGCCATGTCCTATGACGGCCTTGATAAGAAGGGCGTGCTCGTCGCGAACAAGACCGCGCTCAATGGCACGGAAGAGTATCCTGCCATCATCACCCCCTATCACCGTTCTCTATTGGAGCGCTACATCGCCGTCGACAGGAACATGCAGCTCGCGATCAATGACGTCGAGATCCGCACGCTCACCGCCCGCCATAATGAGCCCAACAGCCTCGGCTTCAAGTTCATCCACCCTGAACTTACCGTCGTCTATTCCGGCGACACTGTCTACAGCCCTGACCTGGTGGAGCAGTATCTGGGCTGCCATGTCCTCATCCTCAACGTCCCGAATAAGGTGAAAGACAGCTATAACCTCTGCTTGGAGGATGTCCCACTCATTCTGGAGAAAGTGAGGCCCCGCCTCGCCGTCATCACGCATTTCGCGAACGACTTGCACAAGGCCGACCCATTGTACGAAGTCCGGGAGATCCAGAGGAAAACCGGCGTCAGCTGCCTCGCCGCCAAGGACGGCATGGAGATTCAGCCGACGAAATAGACGATGAGCCAGCCCAAGGCGCAGCCCAAAGTCAAAAACGGTATCGCCGGGTAATAGCGGTCTTTCTTTCCGTACACAAAGAGCAGGAAGAGCGCCAGTCCAGCCACAAAAGGAATGGGCAGCGCCCTAAGGAATCCCTCCCAAAGCCCATGCTCTAAGACAAGACCCTTGAACACCGCGCCAGTGAACAGCAGCGGGAAGCCGATGTCCCCGCCGCCGAGAAGCGCATTCTTCATCCCGACGGCTGGCAGCGAGGATCGCTTATCCATTGGAATTTTTTTCTGCCCCTTTTTCTTGGAAGGATAGGGAATATTCAATCCAGCGAACACGTTTGTCTCTTTGCTGAACTCGGCGATCTTCACCATGTGCTTGCTCTGCCAGACTGCGTAGAAATCATAGAGGGAAATGATGACGAGCAAAAGGAACATGACGCGCACGGAAAGCACAGGAACGAAGATTGCCGCCAGCCCGGGATAGATGAGCAGCTCGGTGAGATTGTGCACCAGCACGTGCGGCTTGAAGAGCTTGAGCCAGGCCAGCATCGCCGCCAATACGAGCGCGGCCACCGGCTCAAGAAAAGCCGCCAAAGCGACAGTCAAACAGAACAGCACGCTCAGGAAGAACCACAGCTTCCACAGCCAGATGCGCCTGAACGCGATGAGCACCAATACGAGCAAAGTCCCGGCGAGCAGCGCCCCGAGGATGAACCAGAACGATTCTGTCTCCTCCATCTGCGGCCGCTCGACGTAAGGCAATTCGGAAAACGTGACCTTGCCCTGCTCCAGCGCCGGCTTGTCCACATATTGCCCGAGAATCCCCAGCCCGATGAGCTGGCTCACAATGAACATCCCGACAAGAAGAAGGGTGACGCGGAGCGTGTGCTTCATGTCCTAAAACCGAGAGCCGATGTTTAAATGCGTTTGCCTATTTCCTTAAGAATTTCTCGACGCTTCCCGGCTTGAGGTAGATGGTGCTGATGCCCATCGCGTTTATCTGTTCCTCGGCCGTGGAGCGCATGTCCATAAGCGCGTCCGACCGGGCCCTGCGCCGGTCCGCGATGAAAAGGCCCAGGCCGTCAAGCCTCGCATTCACGGAAGACGCGATGGCAGGATTGCCGTCATAAAAAGCCAGCCAGGGGGCCTGGCGGCTGGCGTCCTCGGCCAGCGCCATCACCTGGCTCCCGTTCAGTCCCGACAGGTTCCCGTAGGAGATTGTCTTGAGCTTTCCGAGGCAGGCGCGGGCTACATCCTCAGGGACGGAAGAATCCTGGAGCCAGGCCTCATGCAGCTCCGCGATTCTCTTGACGAGGCGCGTTTCGAGATACAGTTCCGGCTCCTCCACACCGTGCGTTTCCACCACGCGGCTGAGGGCCAGGTAGAGCTCCGCGCCGTGCTCCGTCTCCGGAAAGGAATCCGCGCCGACCTCCCGATACAGGCCACGCATCCAAGCATGCAAATCCTGGCAGGAGCGCACATCGCGTGAGACATCCTCAACAAAAGCCTGCTCCGCGCCTATGTCTCTCTTGAGCCGGGCGACAAGTTCAGTATAGTCTGCCGCTGGCAGGCCCTGGTTACGCTCCCCGACGATGATGAGCACGCGGTCGCCCCGCCGTTCGGCTTCGGGCTCCAGCCCGAAGAAAGCGAGATACTGCAGCGCGCGGTCGAAGCGCCCGGCCGCTTCCCTTTTTCTCCGGTACATCGAATACAGCCCTGCGCCCTCGGTCTCAAGCGCGAGATCCGTAAAGACCAGCGCGGCAAGGCCCAGGAGTGCTCTTCGGGTAAGTCTTCGTCCGTCCATTTCCCCATGAGAATGGGTTTCGGGATAAAAAGGTATGCCACAAAATTTATAATGCTCAAAAAAGCGGGAATCCCATGGACAGGACGCTCCAGCTCGACCATTTCCACGAGATCCAGCAGCTCTTCCGCTACCACTACAAGAATGAATGGGTCAGCCAGAGCTTCATCAACCGCCACACAAGGTTATGGATCCAGGCCTTCAACAAGCTCGTGGAGCAAGGATTCATAGAACGCAAGAAGGCCGAGAATGGATTTGTCTATCGGTGGAGCGCTGCGTATCCGGAAGTTTGATTCATTTCAGGTGCAGTCCTTGAATGGGATTCCGCACAAAGTGCGCGAACTCCGTGGGAATTTCCGCAACACGATATCTTAGCCCGTAGTTATTGACGGTTCTGCCTTCAAGCCCTCTTGGGAATCCCGCATCGAGTACAGCTTTCACGTTCTCTTCAGGAAGACGCTGCTCCAGCCGGAGTCCACGCGAGATGTCGACCGTTGGCTCCGGGCTGTCCATCGTTTGTTGCGGCGGGTTCTCGACGATGCGGACAACGTAAAATCCTGAAGGATACGCTTGAACCCCATCGAGGACAGCATAGCCTCCATTTACGGCAAGCTCGACGCGCTGCTCCATGTCATGCGCGTATCTTCCTGCAAGGGCGAGCTTGAGACAGGCTTCCTCACTTTGAGGGCGGGCGCTCGCAATCTGCTCCCACAAGGCCCGTCTCACCCTACTAAACGCATCTCGAGCTTCTGCGACGGACACGACAGTCGCGGAGCTGGAATCGTTCCCCGAATATCTCGAGACGTAGCGCTCAACCTCGCCGTCCGTAGTGTAGAAGGTTGCGGCAAAGACCTTCTCCCCGGGAGCATTCGGATCTGGGTCCACCCGCCTGCTCACAACTGCGACAGGGCCATCGCGCTCTGTCCGCACGAAGTCGCCGACCGTGATGTCCGCAGAACTGACTATGACCAAAGGTTCTACGTTCACCATGACCACCAGCCGTCAGGAATGCGGTGAACTATATTAACTTTTGGGCAACCCTTAAAAACTTCACTTTACCTCAGTTTCGTATGCGCCTCTTCCATCATGCTTGGATCACCGTCTACGCCAAGCCCGAAGATGATTTCCAGCGAGTCAAGCAAACTCTGACGCATCTTCTCCCATTTAATCTGGAAAAGGAAAAACTCAAGGTGGAGGAAACGAGAGCGAACATCGACGAAGGCCGCGACATCACGATCCTTCAAGTCCACCTCCAGAAGGCCGCGCATCTCAACGCGTTTCTCGAGCATTTTCTTTCCCTCCTAACATCTGCTCAAAAAGCCGTTATCCTGAAGCAGAAGGAGAGCCGCCTCGATGCAGGCCTCAATTTCTTCATCCGCCTCGACAAGCCCAACCTCATCGAGCTAGGAGAGCCTTGGCTCACGGATTCAGGCAACTGCTTCCACATCAAGTTCGTCCTTGCTGCATATCCCGTGACGAGAAAGGCAGGATTGAAGCTCATTGAAAAGGTGTTTTCAGAATCCGCATAGAAAGATATTTATTCTTCCTTAGAAAAAGAGCGGAATATGAATCCTCTCAGGGAATATGTGAAGTCTGCTGTTGACGCGATGACTCCTTCTTCAGAAACTCTGGCGCGTATGTATGATGGGGCAAAGGATATGGGGAGACAGACTTTTCACCTTGTCCAGCACCCCGCTGAATTGGGAGAACGAATGTACGACGCAGGAAGGGAAGCCGCGGTGGCAATGCGAAGGAGAGCGCAGGTGCTCTGGGCGACGCATAACGACGTCTTCGTTCCACTGGCCGCGTTTTATGGGGTAGATGCTATTGCGCCTACGCCAGTTGCTATCGCGGCTCTGGCAGGCACCTCTATCGTTATGACCCTGGGAAAAAGCGACGCCTTTTCAAGGAGCAAGAGAAATTTAGCGTATCTCATGGGCGGCATTATGGCTCCTGACCACCCAGGGCTCGCGGCCTTGGCTGTAGGAGTCGGGCTTCTTAACGATTATATGATTGCGCATGGGTATACGTTCGAAGCTGCTAATCGAAAGTTAGATCGCATTGAAAGAGACACAGGCGCTCTTGACACTCAGCTCAATCTGCTCGGATTGCGGTTAGACGCTGTTAATGGGAGTATTGATGCAAATCGAGCAACAGTTGACGAATTGGATGCAACCCTCAAAGATTTAGAAGCTCGTATCAATCCATCCAAAAGCATTTAAACCTCGCCCAGCTTGTTCTAAAGTATGCGTTATAAAATCGCCCCCTCCATCCTCTCCGCCAAGAGAGAGATCCTTCAGAAGGAAGTGAAGGAAATTGAGCCTTTCGTCGAGCTCCTCCATGTTGACATCATGGACGGCAAGTTCGTCCCGCCGACAACCTTCCGCCCGGATGAAATAAAGGCAGTAAGGACAAAGCTTCCGAAGGATGTCCATCTCATGGTCGAGCGTCCGCTCACGGACGGCTTCATTGACGACTACATCGACGCGGGCGCGTCAAGCATCACCGTCCATGTCGAGGCGAAAGATAGCGTGAAGGAATGCCTGGCCTATCTGAAGATGAAGAAAATCGGGACAGCGGTTTCCATCAACCCGCACACGCCGCTCGAAAAGCTTCTTCCGTTTCTCGATGAAGCCGATATGGTCCTCATCATGTCCGTCAACCCCGGCTATGCTGCTCAATCCTTCATTCCCGAAGTGCTCGGGAAAGTAAAAGAATTAAGAAAACTCAAGCCAAAGCTTGACATCGAGATTGACGGCGGCATTAGCAAGGACACCATAAAGCAGGCGAAGGACGCCGGCGCCAACGTTTTCGTCGCCGGAAACGCAATTTTTAATAAGCCAGACAGGAAAGCCGCTATCAAGGAGCTGAGGGAAGCGCTGAAATGACCTACACTGTCACGCCGTGGGAAGTCAAGGGCAATATCGATTACGACAAGCTGGTCCACGAATTCGGTGTCAGCAAGGTTGATGAGCCCCTGCTGAAACGGATGGAAGGCCACGCGAAGAAGAAAGGCCTCACTCTCCATCATTTTCTGAGAAGGAATATCTTTTTTGCTCACCGTGACCTGAAATTTGTCCTTGATGAATACGACAAGGGTAATCCGTTCTTCCTCTACACAGGCAGGGCCCCGTCAGGCCACACCCATCTCGGCCATCTCGTGCCCTGGCTCTTCACCAAGTGGCTCCAAGATGTTTATGGCGCCGAGCTCTGGTTCCAGTTCCCGGACGAGGAAAAGTTCCTCTTCAAGGAGAATCTCACATTAGAGGACACGCAGAAATATACAACAGAGAACATGCTCGATGTCATCGCTTTAGGATTCGACCAGAAGAAGACAAAATTCCTCATCGACACCAAGCACGCGACCCAGATGTATCCAGAAGCCTTGAAAGTCGCGAAGCGCATCACCTTCTCAACTGCGAAAGCCGCCTTCGGCTTCACCAACGAGCAGAACATCGGCGCTATTTTCTATACCGCGATGCAGGCAGTTCCGGCTTTCCTGCCCAGCGTCTATCATAAAAAAGCCCTGCCCTGTCTCATCCCCCATGCGATCGACCAGGATCCGCATTTCCGCGTCTCAAGGGATGTCATCCCCAAGCTCGGCTATCCCAAGCCCGCCTCCATCCAGTGCAGGTTCCTTCCCGGCCTGGGCGGCATCTCAACGGACGGCAAGATGTCATCGAGCCAAGAGCACACGACGATTTACACAACCGATGACGCGGCCACGGTGAAGAAGAAGATCAACAAGTACGCGTTCTCAGGCGGAAAAGACACGCTGGAAGAGCACCGCAAGCACGGCGGCAACCCGGAGATAGACGTCGCTTATCAGTGGCTCACCTTCTTTGAGGAAGATGACAGGAAGCTCCAAAAGCTCTATCACGATTACAAGTCCGGCTCCCTCCTCTCAGGAGAACTGAAGGCCGTCCTCATCGAAAAGCTCAATGCCTTCCTCTCTGAGCACCAGAAGCGAAGGGAAAAGGCTAAGTCCGCAATAGATAAGTTTATATGGCAGCCATGACAGGAATAATCAAAAAGAGGTGAAGGATGTACCGCGTAGCACCGTTATCCGCAGGGTTCATGCTCACCAGCATCATCGGCGGCATCATCTCCGCCATGTACGTCTATCCGCGCTCCGCGCCCTGGGGTTTCACGTTCTTCCTCTTCTTCGTCCTCATGTTCGTCGCCTCGATGATCTCCATGACCTATGCCCCGATTGAAGTAGAATTGGACGCGAACATCAGGCGGGAAAGGGAGAGAAGGAAGATTAAGCGTTAAAAGAATCTATAAGGCGTCGAACTTCTCCTTCGCCTTTTTCTCCTTCCAATAAACAGTATGGCTCGCCCGCTTCTCGAACAAGGCGATCGCGATCTGCACCGCGTTGGTCTGGAAGTCCTTCAGTTTAGAATCCTTGAGAATCTCCCGCGCGTCGTGCAGACACTCCTTCAGCACCCGGATGTTTTCCTCGCGCGCCTTGCTCTCCTCCAGCCGTTCCTCTGCCTCGGAGAGGAAGACATCTTCCCAGACAGGATAGCTCTGCCCCTGCACCCGCCTCGGAAATGATTTTGAAAATGCCATAGAAAGAAAGAAGAGGCTGGATTATTTAATGATTTCTCAAAGAGGCGATTACGGAACCGGCCATGAGGGCGCATCGGGAGGAACATCCCGGACATAGAAAAATCCAAGAGCGGCGTAGGCAATCACAGTAGCCGCGAGCGCGGCTTTCTGTAAGGTAGTCTCGCCCCTGAAGATCCAGGGAGGAGCATTAACGACCGATCCCCCACGAGTCCGATGTTTTCTCCATTTCCCGTAGGCCATCACGAGAACGTTCTTTCCCTTCCTTGCTGATTCAATCGCGGGCACTAAAGCCAAAGCAGTCGTTTCGGTCCAGTCGTAGTCAGGACTCAGCCTTCGTAATGCACGCTGCAACTGAGTCGCTTCAAAGGCATGAACGTTTCTTGCTTCGTCAAAGCCGACGTTGCCAGTATGCGCCCAAAGTAAGAGAGGATACCGGCTGGGAAATTGGAGATGAAGAGGAAACATACCCGAATAGACTCCACCCCAATTCTTAATCTGATAGGTCCGCCATGCGTGTCGTGAAAACGCTTTTACGGCGGTTGGAGAAGAAAGATCAGGAGGCAGTGTTGGGGCGTCGCTTGGTTCAACGATAATAGTCTTGCTTCTGAAGGCAGCGGCAATCTTGCTGCCAATTCCATAGATATTTGCGCCGGTCCCAAGAACCCAGTAAGTTTCATTAGGAATAAGCATCTTCTCCTCAAGATCTTCCACAATCCTGTTCCCGATGGGAGCAAGTGCCTGAGGTCCATACAGCCCCTGGTTAAGGAAGATAAGGTTTTTTCTGCTCCTGACAACCTCCTCTAATTTCCGGACATACCCCTCTTCCGCAGGAAGATCAGCATGAATCACCTCTATATCATATCTTTTGAAAATATCTGCGGGTGGAAGAAATTCATGGGCCATAACGACGACCGCTTTTCTTCCCAGTTGCCTTGCGTGATATCCTACTGCTTCTAAGGCCGAGAATCCGGTAGCATCGAGCAAGGCAGCTTCAGGATTCTGGGCAAGCTCTGCTTGCACACGTGTGCTGTGGAGCAGGTGTTCGTAGAGCCAGAATTTGGGATTAGCAAGTTCTGCACGCTCCCCCAACTCTTCAGCGTAAGCTTTGTCGCCGCGCACAACAAGCACATGTCCTCGCGTTCCAAGCATATCTTTAAGATCAGTGATCTCAAGCGGCCCGGAATAGCTCTCACTAACTTTAGAGACATCAAACGCAGCCACGATCTCTCGAAGCCCCGCCATAAGGGAGAAGAAGCTTTTCTACCTTATAAATCCGAAGCCCTAGAAGATAAAGTTTTAATACTCTTCTCCACTCCGAAGGAGTATATGGGTGATCTAGAAAGCAAGGTATGGCCATTACTAAGAGACTTAGATGGCGCAACGCTCGACGTGGATCGTCTTTTCGCTGATAAAGCCCGCCATGCTCCAGAGGTAACTGATGTTAACCTTTTGGCGCGATGGGTCTACCTGCCTCTCTCGATTCAATATAAGGCAGCTGCCTGGGTGCTTGAAAGAGAAGAAGGATCAAGTGTATACGAAGTGAGGACTGGCGATTCGAACAGAAGTGTGCTCGCGACGATTGATCTCGCGCTTCCCAAGAACGAAAATCCCGAAGCACGCCACCTCGCGGCTCTTGTAGAAGCATTAGATGCGTTGGGTCATCCGTTATTGGAAGAGTCTGAAGACGCCATCTCCGAGTATGTCGTAAATCGTCCTTTGGACGCAGTAGTGGCTATTCTTCGGTTTTCAGGGAGCAGAGACGTGGATTTATTAGTATCAGAATACCTTATTGCTCAGTATGGTCTCGTCACTGGGCAATTCAAAGTAGACGGAGATACGGTGTTCGGCTCATTACCCCCTCAGTTAATCAGCGATGGCA
>JAGVXW010000001.1 GCA_018303575.1 Candidatus Woesearchaeota archaeon | reverse complement strand
ATGATGCGGCAAAAATTCCGGGATGTCGAATATACGATAGGCCATCTTGCTGAAGATCTCTTTGAGTTGAGACCAAGCAGCGTGCTGGTGGTTCCTTGGCTCAACCACCATGACGCCGAAAGGCTTAAGGCGCTCGAAGAGGCACTCCGCTATTTTAGAGTTGATGACGTTAATGTCGTGGGAAGCGACGCTTTCAAAGGGTTGATGGACCGGGCCTACGCTGCGAAAAGCCTTCCTGAAGGCGCAAGCCCACTTGAAAGAAGAATGGCAGAGTCCACCGCCGCAGAGTTGGAGAAGATTGACCGAGTCTATGTGGTGCGAACCTGCCTTTGTTGCGATGAGATTGAGATTCCTGGCGCTAGATTTGACTCTCGCACCAAGGCGGCGGTAGATAATTTTGGTGAACAGAAGGTGAGGACTCTCTTCGCCACCGGCTATTCTCCTCTCCAAAGGCACGGAAGCGACGTTGCGCTGTGGACTGCCCTGCGGATTCAGCAAAGCGAGGCGCCGGTGTTGACAGCTGCTGATGTCATGGGTTCCGTGCGCGCACTTCCCGGGAACGCAGTGCTCTATTTTTGAAAGGAGCCGACTGAAATGCAAAAGCCAACCAAGCCTGAATTGGCCGCCGGATGTGCAGTGTTGCTCGCCTTCGTGGGAGGATGCTCCTATGGCCTAGCCTATTGGGGGAAGGATCTCAAGCAATCCTCAGAAATCTCCCGCGCCATCCGGCAGGCGGAAGGGGTTGCGGCGGGAAACGATAACCAGCTGAGTCCGGATGAATTCGCTTAGCTCTGCGCCAGCTTAGGCTTCGAAAGCAGGATTTCCAGCGAGGGGTATGAATTGGCTCCAGCTCCCGCAGAACGAGGGAGATGGTTTCCCGAAAGGAACGTGGGGCTGTATCACGAGAATAATCTTAAGGAAGTTATCCCGCACGCCAATCTTGAAGCTTATCTGCAGGCCCACATTCAGAAATGATTTTCGTCGCAACATTTAACTACTCTTTATGTGGCGGATGATCATGCGCTGGATGCACGGCTATCGCGAGAAGATTCTCAAGGACTGCCTCGACCTTCTCTCTGTCTACGCGCACGATACGCAGGCCAGAGCAAAATTCCTCAAGCTTACCGCAGAGCAACGCTACAAGTTTCGCGGGTATGACCTGGCAGAGGAACTCTATTCCCGCTACGCAGCGCAGTCGCGCCTGGGGATGGATGTGAAGCGCTTTGAGGGAATGTGCCTGCGCATGAACACTGAGCTGCACAAGGCGCAGGCGCTGGTCTTGTCCAAAGAGCGCAAGCCGGGATTGCAGGTTCAAGAGGACGCTGCCGAGGGATGGGTCTACTGCTATGTCAATCCGAAACACCGCCGCTCATCAGCCTATCGTGTCTATCTTGACATCGCCGTCCCGCTCTTTTCGCATTTTATCGAGGATTTTCTCGAACGTCTTTTCAAACAGCAATTCCACTGCCCGCATTGCGGAAGCCCCTCGGCAGGGCTTGACGGTTCTTCCGAAATAGTTTGCGCCACCTGCGGCTATCGGGAATTCGTGTTCAGCTTCAAGTTCCTGCTCTCCCACGGCCCCATGGAAGCGTACCAGCCCTTTCTCGATGCGGGCCTGCGCAGGGACAAGGTCATCCTGTATTTTGGGGACAAGTACACACTCTACGCAGTTATCAAACTGTTGGAGCACATGCCCCGCGAGTATTTCGCAAACGCCACGATGCCCTTTTGCCATACGGTCTTTCCAGGAGTTGCATTCGTCAAGAACCCCGGAGAGCGAGAGACCGCTATTTACAGGAAAATCACCCAGAAGCTTGCGACGAAAATCAGCTTGGGCCAATACATCACCTCTTTGCTGGCAAGGAGCATTCTCAAGATTGTCGAAGAATACGGCGAAACTTGGACGGCATTATCCGATGAAAGAAAGCTCACCCACATCCGGGAGCGTCTCGTTCATGAATTGCTTGCGAATCCAGAATTTGAGGAACTGGCGACGGATATCGAGTCCGTGCTTGTGATCGGTTGAATGACTTGCCGATGTGTCCAAATCTGCAGGATCTGGGTCTCTGGGATGGGGGGTGTCTCTTTTTGCCCTAAACCTTTTTAAATCTCCAACATTTCTTCCATCTGCCGCGGTCGCATAATCCGGTATTGCGAGGGATTGCTAAAAATTTTGCGGGCCAATCCTGTAATGCCACAAAAATCCCTTTTCCGAAAGGATATGAGGGTTCAAATCCCTCCCGCGGCGTCCTTCTCACCATAATCTTATATACTTTCAACCGAAAAGAGCCCTAAAATGGCCAAACAAAAAGAATCCGCAAAACCCGCAGGAAGGAAATACAGCACTCTCGGCATCGTGTTCGCGATCCTTTCGCTGGTTGTCCTTCCGATCGTCTTCGGGCCCCTCGCTGTCATCTTCGGCATCATCGCCGTCATGAAGGACGACACGAAGCGGGGCATTCTTGCAATCGTGCTCGGCGTTGTGCTGGCAGTGATCAGCACAATCATCGCGATGTATTTCCTTTCTTTGAAGGGCTGATCTGCGAGCCGCAACAACAACGCTTATAAACGCGCATCAATCCTCAAAACGCATAGCGGGGTAGGGCAGCCAGGAGTGCCCGGAGGGCTCATAACCCTCAGATGTTTCAGCGACCCTGTTACAGAGGAAGTCGGTGGTTCAAATGATTGGCACCGTTTATGGTGCCCTTCGGAAAGTCCACTCCCCGCTATTGGGCGGTTGCGGTTCAAAGCCGCAACTGCTTTTTATTTTTCTGAGATGCTTGGGACTCGAGAAACCAATGAGGCGCATCCACTTCTCCAGGTGCTTCCAGCCACCGATCTCGATGCGATTGATAAGCGAATAACCCTCCCGGAATCGCGTGTCGAGCAGCTTATAGTTATAGCATTCATAAAATCGGAATCCCTCTTTCTTGAGCACGGCGGAGATTTCTTTGATGAACGCTTCCGAATTGCTGCCCCCGGCAATGCAAGGATAGCTTCCCTGTTTCTTGAAGGAAATGCAAAAATCAGTATCGGCCAATCCTCTCAGATAGTCGAATACGAAAGGCGTGTTCAAGAGGAGAGCGGGGATGTGCAGCTTGTCCTTCTTTTTTCCTACTGGAAGCCCGAAATTCTCCGTCAAATAAGAGACAAGCGCTTTTGAATAAATGTAGAATCCATACGTCGTGTTGCTATCCTGAGGTTTCATAGGTACATGCATACTGAATGTTTTCTGCAAGATCCCTTGAAGAAGGTCGTCGTAGAAGGATTTCTCATCTATGGGATGCCCAACGCATTTGATGCGGTAATCCTTTTTCTTTTTCCTGACAAAGATGTTTCCATCTCCTGCAAGGACGCCGACTAAATAAGCGAGGTTGGAATCCACGCTCGTGGGCAAAGAGAGCCCTTTTTTTCTGTCAACCGCACTTAATTCCGGAAGGCTCAAGGAAGGCATGAAAGTTAGAAGCGAGACGGGATATTTATAGGCCGCGCGCGCATCCGATGTCCAGTGCCAATGCTTTTTAAAGTCTGGCTTTTCCCCGCTCGCCATGCGCCTCAAGAAGCTCCATTCGCGGTCCGATCCGGAATTCCCCACGACGTGGCAGATCTACGAAGCCGGCTTCCCTCCCGATCAAAGGCAGACGCGCGAGCAGCAGAAGCCACGCTTCGCCCTTCCCGAATACAGGTGGGAAGCGATTATAGAAGGCAATGAAATCATCGGTGTTCTGGAAACATGGAGGTTTCCCCGCTTTGTGTATGTCGATCATATCGCGATCAAGGAAAGCTGCAGGGACAAAGGATACGGGCAGAAGATTCTCAAAGGCATCATTGATTCAGGGAAAATTGTCGTTGGGGAATCTGAACTTCCGGCGGACGACTTTGCCAAAAGGAGGTTTGCATTTTACGGGCGCTTGGGCCTCCGCGCCAACCCCTTTTCCTATGTCATGCCGCCCTATTCTCCGGAGAAAAAACCAGTGCCCTACATCATCGTCTCTTCTCCTCGCCAACTTACGCACGAGGAATTCGTCGATACAGCACCGGAAGCCCGCCGCCGAGCACGATGATCAGCACCCAGATGGCGATGACAAAAGGAGGGGGCGGATCCCTGAGAGAAATGAACGCGACGAAAAGCCCAAGCAGGAACGCTCCTACAGGGGAGATGATCGCCACCGCCGTTCCGTACGGCCCGTTGATGGGATAATTCTTGATGAACACCGTCTGGAACGACTTCAGCCGCTCGGAATAGCATTTCAGATGGTATGGGCGCACGACAAAGACATACTGCGCGGTGACGAGATCCTTCCTCGACGCGATGGGCTTCTTGCACGTGTGGCAGATGACTTGCATGAGGGCCCTGATTGTCATTTTCTATTTAATTCTTTGCAAAAGAGTAAGCCCGCTATTCTGGCTGCTTTGTCGTTAGCGTGCGGCGAGGACGCTCGTTCGCGGTGACGCGAACCTACGAACGCTAGTGAGTATGTGTCGTCCGAGTAGGGCTTCCGCAGAAGCCCGTCGCACCGCCTGTGCCGGCGCTGAAATGGGGGGAAGAAGAAAACAAAACCTAACGCAAATGCGCAAACCTTAAGAAGACCCTTGAAAAAATGCCATGCATGAAAGTCCTCGGCATCGATGAAGCAGGGAGGGGCCCAATCGTAGGCGCGATGGTGATGGCGGGCGTCATGGGCGAAGAGGAGAAGTTCAGGGCGATGGGCGCGAAAGACTCGAAGATGCTCTCGCCCCGCCAGCGGGAAAGGCTCTTTGACCAGATCATCGCCGCCGCGGCTGCCTACAAGATTATCCTCATCCCTCCGGCGGAGATAGACGAGGCGGTGCTGTCGAAAAAGCACAACCTCAACTGGCTCGAGGCCGACCATACCGCGGAGATCATCGAGGAACTGAAGCCGGACAAAGTTATCATCGACTGCCCTTCCAACAACATCAAGCAATATGTCAGGTATCTCTCTTCCAAGCTTTCGTATCAGCCTGAAATCGTGATGGAGCATCAGGCGGACGTAAACTATCCCATCGTCGGCGCCGCCTCCATCCTGGCGAAAGTCACGCGGGACAGGGAAATAAAAAAAATCGAGGAAAAGGTCGGGCCGCTGGGCTCCGGCTACATGTCCGATCCCGTCACGCAGGAATTCCTCAAGCGCCATTACGAGAAGTTCCCTGAAATCTTCAGGAAAAGCTGGAAGCCCTACAAGAAAACTCTGGATGGCAAGAACCAGAAGAGTCTGGGGGAATTCTGATTTCTCAAATGGGCCCATACCCCGATGCTCTGCATCGAAGCGATGATTCCATTTGAGATTAAAAAATACCCCGGAGCTCTGCTCCGGTTGGGATTTTTTATTACACGGCGCGTCTCACCTTGTCTGCAACCCGCTGCGCAAGGGCGTCGAGTTTTTTCAGCTGCCTCGAATCCGCCCAAAGCTGGTACCTGACAAAAGGGAGGAAATAATTTTTGTTTTCCTTCACCCTCCCCCCTTCGCCCAGGTATCCAAAAACGGTCTGGATGTTCCGCCGCGGAAATCGTGTCCTCAGCTCGTCAGCGATCTCACCATTGACTGCGAGGACCAAATCAGAGGATTCCACGGTCTGGGCAAGCGGAAGGGCATGGTGCTCCACGGTCGCTCCAATCCCTTCCCGCAGGAGCAGAACGCCGAAGCGGGGATGGATGTTGCCTTCGCCCCTGCGGAGGCGGGCGACTTCAATCGCATAGTCAATGCCCCAGCCGTGTTCGATGGCGGAGAGCCGATCCGGGCGCAATGCCGCGTCCCGCGCCAGCTTCTCTTCATGGTAAGCGCAGGCCGCGACCTCCAATTCAGGGGCATGCCTGTGCGTGAGCAGCGCCAGGGCCATGCTCCTGCGGTTCCCGGCGTTGCAGACATAAGTGACGTGCATAACCTGGGCGAATTTTTTCTGGCTTAAATAGGCTTTGTATTACTGTGCGGGATATGTCTTAGCCCGAAAAACCCGGAGAATTCCCGCAGAAACCCTTATATACTTCCAAACCGGGCTTTCTGTGATGGCAGTCTGGATGTGGGCTTTGGGAAGCGTCCTTCTTGTCAGTCTCGTCTCTTTCGTAGGGATTGCAGTGCTCTCCATGAAAAGCGAGCACCTGAAGAAGCTCCTGCTCTTTTTCATCAGCTTCTCCGCCGGCGCCATGCTCGGGGACGCGTTCATCCATCTCCTGCCGGAAATAGTGGAAGAGCACGGTTTTTCCTTGCAGGTCTCAGTCTATCTGCTGTTAGGCATCGGCCTCTCGTTCATTGTGGAGAAGATCATCCACTGGCGCCACTGCCACATCCCACCGACAAAGCGCCACGTCCACCGCTTCGCCTGGATGAACCTCTGGGGCGACGCGGTGCACAACTTCATTGACGGCATCATCATCGCCTCTTCCTATCTCATCAGCCTCCCGGTCGGAATCGCCACCACCCTCGCCGTCATCCTCCACGAGATCCCCCAGGAGATCGGCGACTTCGGCGTGCTCCTGCACGGCGGCTTCTCCAAGGCCAAGGCGCTCTTCCTCAACTTCCTCACCGCCCTCACCGCGGTGCTCGGCACGGTCGCGGCCCTTCTCATCGGCGGCCTCGCCCAGGATGCCACGCTCTTCCTCGTGCCCTTCGCGGCGGGAAGCTTCGTCTACATCGCCGGCTCCGATCTTATCCCCGAGCTCCACCACGAGGAGAAGCTCGGCAAGAGCCTGATGCAGTTCGTCATCTTCGCCCTTGGAGTGGCTGTGATGGCGCTGCTGCTTCTGCTGGGATAGCCCGGTTTCTGGGTGCAGAGTTGAAGCAAGTGTTTGGCGCAATGTCGCGACCGAAACCTATTTAAAGCCCTTTAATTAGTCTTCTATAAATCCTTTAAAACCCGCAATAAACCCTTAAAAAAGGGCGAACCATGAAGGAAATCATCTTCAGGCACAACATCCTGCAGAAGGATGGCCGCGTCAAGATCCCTTCTCCCATCGTCGACTCTCTCAACATCAAGGAAGGCCAGCCGATAGACATCATCTTGGACACGCAGAAGGAGTGCATCATCATCCGGAAAAATGACAAAGATTAACAAGCTCGTCTTGCACGGCTTCAAGAGCTTCGCGAAGTTCACCGAGATCCAGTTCGGAGACAGATACAATTGTGTTATTGGTCCGAACGGCGCCGGCAAAAGTAATGTGACCGATGCGGTGACCTTTGTCCTGGGCAAGGCCGGCTCCAAGAGCATGCGCGCCGAAAAGAGCGCCAACCTCATCTACAATGGGGGGAAATCCAAGAAGCCCGCGGCGAAAGGCGAAGTCAGCATCTTCTTCGACAACAAGGACAAAACCTTCCCGACAGAGGAGCAGGAAGTGAAAGTAACCAGGATTATTCGCCAGAACGGCCAGAGCATCTACAAGATCAACGACGAAGTCCGGACACGGCAGCAGATCGTCGACCTCCTCCACATCGCCAAGATCGACCCGGACGGCTACAACATCATCCTCCAGGGCGACATCGTGCGCTTCTGCGAGATGTCCAGCGTCGAGCGCCGCCAGCTCATCGAGGAGATCGCGGGCATCGCGATGTATGAAGAAAAAAAGCAGAAGGCCCTCCTCCAGCTCCAGAAGGTCGAGGAGCGGCTGAAGGAGGCGGAGATCATCCTCGCCGAGAGAAAAACCTACCTCAAAGAGATGCAGAAGGATCGAGACCAGGCCCTGAAGTTCAAGGAGCTCTCGGAAAACGTCAGGAAATACAAGGCCTCTCTTATCAAGCTGCAGATGGACAAGAGAGAGGCGGAAGCCGGCGACCTGAAGAAGAAGGTGGATGAGCAGCTCGCTTTTGTCAGGGACGCGGAAGAAAAAATCGCAAAACTGCGGGAGCAGATCGCGAAAAAGAAGGAGGAGATTGAGCTGCTCACGAAGGAAGTCGAGCAGAAGGGCGAGACAGACCAGGTCAACCTGAACCGGGAGATTGAGGACATGAAGGTGGAGATGGCCAGGAAGACCAGCCGGCTGGAAGCGGCCGACCAGGAGCTGAAGAAGCTCGCCAGCCGCCAGTCAGAAATCATCGCCACCCTGGCCGAACTCACAAAGAAGATCGGAGACGTAGAATCACAAAAGCTGGAGCTTGAGGCGCAGAGGAAGGGGCGCCAGAAGGAAAAGGACAGCATCGAGAAGAAAATAAAAGCCTTCAAGGAGAAGAACCATTTGGAGCAGGCTGGAGACATCGAAAAGCAGGTCGAGGACTCTGACAAGAAAATAGAGGATCTCGCGAAGGAAATCAACCAGATGCGGGAGCAGCAGCATAGCTTGTTAAGGGAAAAGGATGGTGCGGACCGCGAGCTGGGCCTCATCGCCGACGCCATCGCGAAAGTCAGCCAGCTCGAGAAGGAGCATAAGCAGCAGCTCGACGACATCAAGAAGAGGCGGGAGTCGTTCAAGGCGGCAACCTTAGAATTGAACAAGGTGCTGGATGAGGATGCGAAGCTCGCCGCCAGGATCGCGGAGTCCCGGCAGCTTCAGGCCGAGGTACAGGAGCAGCTCGCCAAGCTCCAGGCAAGGCAGGCCAGCATCCGGGAGTTCTCGCAGGGCGATCGTGCCATCAAGGAGATCCTCGAGAAAAAGGCCAAGGGCGTCCACGGCACGGTTTCAGAACTTGGCACCGTAGAAGCGAAATACGCCCTCGCCCTGGAAGTCGCAGCAGGCATCAAGATCAAGAGTCTCGTCGTAGAAGATGAGAAGGTGGCGCAGGAGCAGATTGAGCACTTGCGCCGCTCCCAGGCAGGCGTCGCCACCTTCATCCCGCTCACCACTATCAAGCCAAAGCATCTTCCGGAAGCAGCCAAGAAGCTTGCGTCAGCCAAGGGCTGTCTCGGCCCCGCGACAAAGTTTGTGAAATTCGACCCTAGGTTCAGGCCGGTCTTTGAATCAGTCTTCGGCGACATTCTGGTCGTTGAGAATCTTGACGTCGCCCGCCGCTTCGGCATCGGCGCGGCAAAAATGGTGACCCTGGAAGGCGATTTCGCCGACATCTCCGGCACCATGAAGGGCGGCTATCATGCGAAGCGCCGTCAGGGTCTCGGCTTCAAGGAAGCGCAGATGGACAAGGAGCTGGAAACGCTCGCCGCACATCTTGCTGATTCTGAAGCCCAGCTTTCCGCGTTCCAGGCTAAGAGAGAAGGTCTGGAAAAGAGGATGGCCGAGCTCAGAACGCAAAAGGCGGAGCTCGAGGGCGAGATCATCAAGGCGGAAAAAAGCCTCCATCTCGAATCAGGCGATGTCTCCCTTTCAAAATCCAAGCATGAGGAGATCGAAAATCGCGCCAAAGATTTGGAGAAGAAGATCAATGATCTCCAAGATTCCCTTTTAGAGAAAAACCGCGAGCTCGCGAAAGCAAAGACCAGCAAGCAGATGCTTCGCGACCAGATCGCCAAGCTCAGGAGCCCGGAGCTCATCGCCGAGCTCGCGGCCTACGAGGAGAAGTTAAGGCAGCTTGTCCAGGAGATCACCCAGCTCGATGCTGAGCTGAAGAATGCTGGCATTCAAATCACGGATCTCTTTGCGCCGGAAGCGGAAAAATCCAAATCAGCGCAAAAGCAGCTTGCGAAGGAGCAGCAATCAATTGAGAAGGAACAGCTGGAGCTCAAGAAGGAAATTGAGAGGCGCAAGTCTGTTCTCGTTAAGAAGGAAGAAGAAGCGAGGGCCTTCTATCAGAAGTTCAAGGAGCTCTTCAACAAGCGGGCCGCGCTCACGAATGAGATCAACAAGCTCGAGCTCGACGTCGTCAGGCAGAGCGAGAAGTCGAGGGAAGCCGAGATCAAGAATAACACGCTCTCGATAAAGAATGCGGAGATCCTCGCCGGCCTTTCGGGGCTGAGGGAGGAATTTTCCCAGTACGAAGGCGTGCCCTTGGACACCGAAAAAAGCGAGGACCAGCTCAAATACCAGCTCACAAGGTTCGAGAAGATGAAAGAGGAGATCGGCAGCGTGAACATGCGCGCCCTCGAGATCTATGAGCAGATCGAGCAGGAGCACGCGAAGCTCGTCGAAAAGAAGGACACGCTGGCGAAGGAGAAGGCGGACGTGGAGGCGCTGATGGCGGAGATCGAGGGCAGGAAGAAGGAGCTCTTCATGCGCACCTTTGACAGCCTCAATGCCGAGTTCCAGAAGATATTCTCCACGCTTTCGAAGAAAGGCCGGGCGGAGCTGGAACTGGAGAACAAGGAGGATCCTTTCGCCGAGGGCGTCTGGATCAAGGTGCGGCTCACAGGCCAGAAATTCCTCGACATCCGCTCGCTTTCAGGAGGGGAGAAAACGCTGACGGCCCTCGCGTTTATTTTCGCCATTCAGGAGCACGAGCCCGCCTCGTTCTACATCCTCGACGAGGTGGACGCGGCGCTCGACAAGCACAACGCCGAGAAGCTCTCGAAGCTCATCCACTCCTATTCCGAGCAGGCGCAGTACATCCTCATCTCTCATAACGACGGAGTGATTGGCGAGGCCCATAATCTGTATGGCATCTCGATGGACGAAGACGGCATTTCGAGGGTTGTTAGTCTGAAGGTCTAAAGAAGAGGCAAAACAGAAAGGGAAAAACACCCATGGTCAAATACACCTTAAAGCGTATGGAGGAATTGAACGCCACTCTTAAAAGAGCCATTAAAAAAATGCAGGGAGGATGGGTAAGCAAACCAAAACCCGCTACATGGCAAGAGATAAGGATGGGTTTTGAACACTACTTTAGCCAGGCGCTGGCGCCGCAAGATTGAGGGAATATAGCCGCCAGGATAATCTGAGTCTGTTGACCTTGCATCAAATCCAAAATGCCATGGATATGCTCATCTATGGGGAAGTTAAGGATTTCACTGACCAAGAGATTACCGATGCCGTGAGGAATGTGGGCAACCCCAAGTGGAATCCCCGGGACATCAAATAGCGGAATTTTCCAGAATCCTTAGCGTTTCCTGTAATGCGCGAACTTATAATGGAAGCTGCTGTTGCGGATCTCGCCGACAAAGATGCGGTAGAAGAAGGCGCCCAAGTATTTGAGCGCGAGCGGCAGCCGCCCCTCGGTCCGGAACCGCCTCACGCTGACGCGCACGTTCGCCGGGAGCATGCGGAACCTGAAGCGCTTCGCCGCTCGCCGCGCGTAGTCGGCGTCTTCCGCCAGCCGGATGCTCGGGTCGAACCCGCCGATGACCTTGTGCACGATCGGCCTCGACATCATGGAGCTGCCCGCGGCGTGCGGGTAAAAGCATTGCGAGAGGAAGAACAAAAGGTTCGCAAAAAGGTAGAAGAGCCAGTCAATGGGATTCTTGCTCCTGGGCCAGACATACGCCGCTGCGGCATCAATGCCCTTTGCGCGCAGGGCCTGCAGGCTTTTCTCCAGGAAATCCGGCGCGAACGTCACATCGGCGTCGAAGAAGTAGAGATATTCGCCCTTCGCGAAGGAAGCTCCGCGGTTCCGCGCCGCCGACACCCCGTGCTCGAAATGCCGCTCAAACTTGAAGCGCTTGAACTTCCTCCGGTAGCGCATCGCCACTTCCTTAGTTCTGTCATCGCTGTTGCTGTCGGAGATGATGACCTCGAAGTCCTGGTAGGTCTGCTTCGAGAGCGACTCCAGCAGCCGAGGAAGATAGAGCTCCTCGTTCAGCGTGATGATGATGATGCTGATCATAGCCGTATGCCTGGCTTATGCTTATAAAAACCTTTCCGAAGTCTATGCCTACAAGTACTCAGTTGTGTGTAAGAACTAGACCTTCTTTTTCAGAAACTCCCTAAAAACACCCAATATCTTCTGCACGGTTCCCAGGTAGAGGACATGCTTCATGGTAGGTCTTCCATTGATGATTTTGTTCTCGACGATGTAATAATAAACCTTTTTGCCAAATCTTTTCTTTGTGATATACATAAAAATTATTAGGTACTAACTAGTATATATAAATTTATATTCTTTAGAATACAAATTAACAAATAGTAGTGGTTATATTATTAGGTGCTATAATGCAGACAAGGAATGAAGCGTTATATAACCTCGCGCAGGAAAACGAAATCTTCGTTTTCTTTCGCTATCTTCCCCGTGTGGCCTATGCAGTGTGTAAGAATGACTCCCTCTGGCGGGGGGTGGGAGCAAAGCCGGCCTTGCTGTATGATGTGGCCATGAACCTGAGCATCAAGCAGTACTTCGGAAGGAGCCTGAGAAGGAGCATGGGCCTGATCAGGCTCATGAAGCGCGCATTCTGGCTTGACTTCAGGGTTCTGTGCTTTAAGACTTTGGATAATTACCTGAATAATGCGCTCATGAAGCCTTATTTGGACGAGATTGTACGCCTTACCGCCTCTCCGCTGAAATACGTGGAAAAGTACTTTGCCACCGACAAGACGGGAGAGCGAACCCATACCCGGTCAAGCTGGTATATGATCCGCTGCAGCAAGGAGGTGCGAAAGAGGGACCATCTCAATGTGCACATCACCGTCGGATGCTGTCTGCATCCGGTTGTGGCGTTCACCGCCCTCGTTGAGAAGGGCAAGGACAATGTGGTGTTCAGAAGGCATGTTCAGCAGGTTGCCAGAGACTTCGTCGCGCAGGTCCACACCGGTGACAGCGTCTACCTTTCCCGAGAGAACTGCACCGCTGTCGAAGAGGTGAACGCTAAGCCAAGATTTCATCTCAAAAAGGGACTGACGAAAAAGCCAAAGGGGCACCCGGCCTGGAAGCGCATGTTGAATTCTGCGGAGCAGAATCCAGAACTGTATGACCGGGAGTATCATACCCGAAGCAATGTCGAGTCAACCAATAAGGCAAAGAAGCAGAAGTTTGGAGATTATGTCCTCTGCAAAAACGATGCTGCAAAAGAACAGGAAAGCCAGTTGACCTGGTGCGCGTATAACTTCAGCGTTCTCAGCAGAGCCCTCTATGAGTTGGATATCGAGCCCATAGACTGGTAGCGTTCTTACACATAACTCAAGTACTCGAAAGATTTAAATGACGAAAAGACTTCTTGAAGGAAATGGGCCTTATCAGCATCGTTTCAGCACCTCCCCAAGAGGAGCATCCCCTTCCTGAGCTTCCCCATTTCAGCGATAGCGTTCCTGAAATGCTTGCAATGGCCAGGAAGACAGGCATGCTCGTACCGCTCGGTGAGGATGTTCTCCGCAGCCTCATGGGCAAGGAGTATGTTCCGGGCTACGGCCATCCCAATTACAATCTCTGATTAATGGGCGACAATAGTTTCGCATGGGAAGCCGCACATTAATCTTTGGAGGACAGAACAATATTTAAACAGGACTTCTGTCCTCCATTAGATTCTCGTTAGCTTTAAAAACATCCAACCAATTCAGCTTCCTGCGCGTCGGTAGTCCAATGGCTAGGATAGAAGCCTTCCAAGCTTCGGATCCGGGTTCGAATCCCGGCCGACGCATAGCTCCCCATTTTTCTTGGTTTTACAAGATTAAGGAAAGTTGAGCGATACCCTCTCTTGATAACGATGTGGTGGATTCTCTTACGGTTCCCCCGCTTATCTTGGTAAGATGTGCGCCCCACACGCGGAAATCATGTCCAGTGCCCCCCACCTTTATGTTTTGGATAATGTATACCTTTACGTCTTTGGAATCCACGCCGTAAAGGTGGAACCCTTCCCGAGCTTCGACTTCACGTCGACACTGCCGCCGTGCAGCTCGACGATCTGCTTGACAATCGCGAGGCCCAGGCCGATGCCCTGGTTCTTTCGTGTCAGCGCGTCCTCAACTTGATAGAACTTGTCAAAGATCTTCGGCAGGTCCGCTGGAGGGATGCCCACCCCCGTATCAGAGACCGACAGCCACCATTCCGCTTTTGACGAGCCGCAGCTGATCGTGATTTTCCCTCCCTTGCTCGAGAATTTGATCGCGTTGTTCATTAAGTTGATGAACACTTGCTTCAGCCGGTTCTTGTCGCCCTTCACCAGGCAATGGTTGGCATGCTTCACCACCTTGAGCCCTTTCTCCTTCGCGATGCGCACATATAAATCATCAATGATCTCCGGCAAGTCAAACGTGCTCATCTCCAGCTCCAATTTTCCCGATTCCATCTTCTTGATGGTCAGCAGATCGTTGATTAGATCCGACAGCCGCGTGCTCTCGTCATACACTGTTTTCATCGCCTTTCCCTGCCGTATAGAGAGCTTCCCGAACCTCCCCTCCCTCAGCAGTGAAAGGTAGAGCTTCATCGAGGTTATCGGCGTCCGCAGCTCGTGGCTCACAATCGAGATGAAGTTGTCCTTCATCTGGCTCAGTTCTTTCTCGCGCGCTATCGTCTCCTCGCTCTCCTTCAGCTTGCTGTACAGCCCTGCCTTGTCCACCATGTTCAAATACACGGCCCGAAGCAGCAAAAAGAGGGAGATGAAGGGCAAAGGATGCTCCAATACGCGCAAGCGCAGGTCCACATGGCCAATAACCAGATAGCTGATGACATTGGACAAGGGGCCGGCGAGATAGACTGCGAAGGCTACCAGTACCGACCGGGCGAATTTAAGGTTGGGATAGGCCCCTTTTCTGATGACAAAGAACGAAAGGAGAAGCACCCCCGCCTGGATGGAATCTACGAGCGCCTCCCCGAGATTCAGCGTGACAAGGCCATTCCTTACAAGGGTATAGAGCCCGAGGTGCACCAGCCCCAGCCCGACGAGCCACAGCGCCACCAGGCCCTGAAACCTCATGGTGCGCTCCTTGAACACCGGGAAGAGGAAGGCGCTCACGAGCGAAAGCAGTGCGATCGTTTCGAGCGTCTGGTCCAGGAAAAATAAAGCCACAGAAAAGCGGGTGAAGGGCGACGGGCCGAAGACATCCGTGAACAGGATGGCGGAAAGGATCGCGTTCCGGGCGAACAGCGCGAAGAACCCGGCCGCAAGGTACTTGTAGTCGCGGCGCTGCCGCTGCCGGTATTCTGTGAAGATCATGTAGACGATCAAAAGATAGAAAGCCATCTCCACCGCGCGCTTCAGCAGCTCGCCCGCGGGTGTGCCCAGGAAGAACGCCAGCCGCCTGAAGCTGGTGATGTCAAGAAACTCGAGTCCCAAAGCCATCAGGGCAGCAGCTTCCGCACTTTCTCGAGGAGCATCGCCGGGTCGTAGGGCTTGGTGAGATAGTCGTCCATGCCCACCATCCTGCCCTTCGCCTTGTCGATGTCCTGGGACAGCGCCGTCACCATGAGGATCTTCATCCTCCTCAGTGCCGGGTCCTGCCTGAAGCTGAAGCAAAGGTCGTAGCCGCCGCGGTTGGGGAGCATGAGGTCCAACACGACTAGGTCGGGATGATGCCTTTGCGCCAGCTCGAATCCCTTCTCGCCGTCCATCGCCTTGAAGACATCATACTCGCCTTCAAGGAGCATCGCCTGCGCGTCCAGGATGGGCTTCTCGTCCTCGATGATGAGAATCTTCTTTTTTGCCATGCCCCGCCAGCAGTGGCCTCTGGAAATATATAAGGCTTACGCTCATGCTCAAGCAACAGCTCCCTACACTTTCCCCCATAACGGCGGCTGGACGGGCAACGAACGCGTTGCCCTATGCGCCACCCCGAAGGGGGCATACTCACTAACGTTCGTAGGTTCTTGGCTACGCCTGCGAACCATCCCCCGTCGCATCCAGCGCCGGCCTTGGTCATGGAAACCAGACTGGGTTTCCAGGACTCCCGGAAATCTTAGATTTCCGTGAGCGTGCGGCGAGGGCGCTGCCCGAGTAGGGCTCCCGCAGAAGCCCGGCGCACCGCCTGTGCCGGCGCTCTGTGAAAAAAGCGCTACTCTATTACCGGAATCCACGTAACGCAGGAGAGAAGACCGAGGCCGGGGTTGCGTCGCTCTTCTCCACCACAGCCCGGAACTCTTCAAGGAAGGTGCGCGCGTCGGTCTGCAGGTAGCCAGGCTGGACGCACATCAGGGGGAGCGGGTTCCTCATCTTGAGCACGCTCTTGAAGGGCGCGGCCGGGAACTCCAGGTTGGGGTCGTGGAAGCGGTTGGCGAGCGAGGCGAGGCCTTCAGGAGTGAAATGGGTCCTCAGCAGATCCACCATAAGCAGCCATTTGCCTGCCTCGAATTCCGCCAGCGCCTTGAGGAAAGCTTCCGATCGTTCTCCGTTTTCCATATCCGAATGTCTTTGCGCGCATCGTCAGAAATCAGCAGCTCATGCCGGGAAGGGATGAACGGAGAATCAGACAATGCGACTGCCCTCAGGCAGGAAGGATCCAACGCATCCGGGCGTGAGCAAAAGACATGCTGCACATTCTAAAAGAACTTATTTATAAATTTTATTGTGCACTTGCCAGTCGCTTCACCCGCCCCATGAATTCCTCGAAATCGTCAACATGGACGTCAGCCCCGCACGCGTGCTCATGCCCGCCACCGCGGCCGCGAAGCCCGGAAAGCGCTTCATCAATCAAGGGCGGCAGCACGCACCACGAGCATCGCAGGCTCATCCGCATCGCGTCCCCTTTCTTCCGGGCGATGACGACGAGCTTGTCGGGGAAGAGGTGCAGCAGCTCGTTCGACAGCTCGCTGGTGTAGCTCATCTTGTCCTCCTGATACGAAAAGACAAGCATGTTGCCATCTGCCTTCTTCTTCGCCTCCTCGAGCAGCTTCCGGTAATCTTTCGAGAGCGTCTCATATTTTTTTACAAGGTATTTCCCCGCTTCAGTCTCCTGGTTCAGGATCTCATAGGGCGATTGCATCTTGCTCAGGAAGTCCACGCATTTCTTCATGTCCTTGGTTTCGCCCTTGAGCAGGAAGCTGACGATGTGCACGAGTCTCCCAAGCTTGCTCTTGAAGAGCGCGTCATCAGGGGTTTTCACAGAAGCGTCCAAAAGGTCGGGATACTGCTTGCAGAAATCTTTAGTGAACCACGGAAGGTGCCAGTCGCCCACGCACCCTACCATCGCGAGCCATAAATCTTGCTGCACAACATCATAGCAGATATTAGAGGTGGGATAGACGATGTCCGCCTGATGGAGCCGCGGATTGAAATACTTCACACCTTCAAGCTTCAGCGGCTGGTGGTGGTCGATCCAGATCACCGGCCGCTTCACGGCCTCGACGAATTCCTCGGTTATCACCGCCATGTCCAGCACAACAACCTTGTCCGGATCATACCCCTCCACTCTCCGGGCGAAGCTCTCGTCCACCATCGGCTTGCTCTTCACCACAATTCCCTTGCCCTCCTTCGCCCAGCGGTAGAGCAGGAGGAAGCTCGTCAGCCCGTCCGCGTCGTCGTCGTAGATGAAGAGGGGTTTCTTGCACTCGCGCAGCTCCTTGCGGATCGCGTCCAGCTCTTCGTCCGTCAAACCTTTCATGGTCCGGAGAGCCGGCTGGCGCTATATAAAACCTCCGGCAAGAAAATCATAAGGGTTCCGAGATGCGCCACAGATACGCGTGATATTCCCGGTAATTCTCGGCAATTTCCTTGTTCTCTGTGACAAACGCAAAAAACTCCTTCGTAAACAGGAAGTTCACGACCTTATTTCCGTAGATGCACACCACCGCAGGGTTTACGCTGAACTCTTTGGGCAGGAAGCGGCATTCCTCGAGAGGGAACGGCTCCTTGATTTCCGCTTTCATTTCGGTCCGAAGCAGGTTGTACCACCTCACTTTCAGCTTGATTCTCCGTTTGTTCCAGTTCGCAAAGAAATGAGGAAGCATCTTGGGGATGTACCTTCCGGAACCGATCCAGTATACGGCCTTATGGTTGAGCATGTCCTCCCACACGGCCTTGATGCCCCCATTCCCTCGATAGACTTGGGCGCTGATGTCAGGCCTCTTGAATTCGAACTTCTTGATTAAGGAAGGGAGCTCCTTTTCCACGCTTTCTTGCGTCTCATCCAAGGCGTGCTTTTGCTCCTCGATGTAGCCGACGATCTTGTTCGGGTGCGATACTTGGAAGAATCGCTTCTTGTTCTCGTTGATGTATCCCACGAGTCCCTTCTCGATGAGCTTGTTGAGGATGTCGTAGATGTTGCGTCTTTCAATCCCCGTCTTCTCATGAATCGCGCTTAGAGGGGCTTTTCCGAGATCCAAAAGTGTAGAGTATACTTTGATTTCACCATCAGAGAGGCCGATTTTTCGAAGGAAATCTAACATAAAGGGAAGGATTGCGATGAGAGATATAAAGATTGTGGTATTTGAGGAGCACCACAAATCTATAAATAGGGGGTAGTAACCACCTAAGAGTAAGCACAAGATAGGTAAACTAACCGGACTCCTTCCACCAGATAGAAGTTCGTTCAGTGCTCTTAACCAAGTCGGAGGTAACTCATGCCAATCGAAGTCATGGAGCGCATCTACAGCGGCCACTGGATGCTGCAGAGCTTCAACTGTAAGGGTTTTGTCGAGGACTTCCACCGCTTCTCCGGCATGAAAGTCTTTACCAAATACATCTCCATTATGGAAAAAGGTGTATGTTTCATGTGCTGGGATACGGAAGAATTTGAGAGAAACGCCAACCTTCTGGCGGACAAGCTCTTGAACGATTCGGCATGGAGAAAGCGGATCTACGCGCTCTTCGACGCTTACTCGCGAGCGTATTTCCTGGCAGGGGAGCGGTTTCGCCAGCTTCCTTTTTCGGACATTTCAGATAGGGATCTTGTGAAGGAGTTGCGCTCACTCACGTCGTTGCAGCATTCCCATCAGATACTGGGCGTCTTGGTGAACGGGTTTCCCATCGACGGCAAGAACCATCTCTCGGAAAAAATAAGGGGAGCGCTTAGGGATAAGATAGGTAACAACCCAAACTTTGACGCCTACTGGCCTTTCCTGACGCTCCCGACGAGACTGAGCCTGAGGCAGAAGAAGGATATCGCTCTGGCAAGACTGAGAAGAAAAATGGAGTCGCAGAAAACTTTTAGGGTTCTCCCTTCTTCAGACCCGAACACGTTCAGAAAGGAATTGGAGAAAATTCATGGAGCCTTCTGCTGGCTTGATTATCTCTATATGGGTCCTCCGGCATCGATTGAGCAGCATGCGGAAGAACTCAGGAATCCAAAAAATAAAGAGCATCTTCATCTAAAACGGGAACTGAAAAAAAGAGAATATCAACAGATTCGCTTGATGGATAAACTAAGATTGGATAAGAAAACAAGAGAATTTCTTCACATCGCGAAACAGGTTATCGGCCAGAAAGGGTGGAGAAAAGACTACCAGGCGCATGGCTTCTGGTGCTGGCAGCCCTTCTTCGAGGAACTGGCCCAAAGAAAGCGGGTGGCTGACTGGAGGACACTTCTTTTTCTCTTTCCCTGGGAATTAGAGGGCTTTCTTTTGCGCACCCGTCCTTCAGTAGCCGAATTAAAGGAGCGGAAAAAGCTCTCGGTCTCCGTTAGTACTGAACACTCTCACCATCTTCTTGTCGGAAAGAAGGCGAGAGAGATTGCCCGAAGTATTCTGAATCAGAAAGCAGGAGGTGGCGTGAAAGAAGCGAAAGGGCAGTGCGCCTATGCGGGGAAAGCGAGGGGATTCGTGAGGATCATCCACACTCCTGCGGACATGCAGAAAATGAAGAAAGGCGACATCATCGTTTCGCAGGCGACGAGCCCGGATCTTCTTCCCGCTATGACCAAAGCCGCCGCGATCGTCACGAACACCGGCGGCCTCATCTGCCACGCCGCAATCACATCGAGAGAACTGAAAATTCCCTGCATTGTCGGGACTGGCAACGCTACGCTCATTTTTAAGGATGGTGATCTCGTCGAAGTGCATGCCACAAAAGGGATTATTACCTTAATCGAGAGGGGAGGATCCCGCAAAACTATTTAAAGCCGCGTCCGAAAGAAGAGGCAAGATGCGCTGGTATCTCGCGCGGAAGGTGGACTGGTATCCGTTTGACACGTTTCTCATTAGTGAGGGCTATCTCGGCCGGAGCCCCGGGAAGTCACCCTGGCGCTTCAACTCCCTTCTCTTTTACTATAAGGATGGCTATGAGACGAGCCTTCGCGGGAAAAAGGACATCGACGCCCTGAAGCGTTATTTGCGCCGCTCCCTCACCCAAGAATTTGTGGAAAAAGTGGGCAAAGAAATCCGGCAGAGCGCGAAAGCCCTCCATGGAATCACCCGAACTGCTTTTGCCAGCAGGAAAGCCCTGAAAGAGCACCTTCCTTCTTTTTGCTCCGCCTACGCGCGGATGTTCGCGGTCTTCCAGCTCCCGCACCAGGCGCAGACGCTCACGCCAGAACTCGATCAGAAGCTGCTCTTGCAATTTGGTCATTCGAGAGATGAGGCGGCGCGCCTATTCACGAAAATTGAGCGCATCTACAGGAATCAGCTGGGGAACCTTCTCAATCTGCCGCGTCTCCAGGCCCTGATGCTCTTTCCGGATGAAGTGCAGGCCTTCCTCGATCGTGGATTCCTCCCCAAAGGTCTGAAGAATCGCAAAACGTGCGCGATTCTGACGTTAAAAGGCAAGACGAGCATCTATTGGAACAGGCAGGCAGATGCGCTCTTTCATCGGGAATATCTCCACCATCAGAAGACCCTTCCCAAATCAGTCTCAGGCCAGGTCGCCTATAAGGGCCGCGTCAGGGGGAGGGCGTATGTCGCCTTTGCGGAAAAGGATTTTAAAGGCATCCCGCAGAAAGCCATTCTCATCTGCTCCATGACCCGCTATACCATTGTCCCCTACCTCAAAAGAGTCTCGGCGATTGTCACCGATCAGGGCGGGATCACGTGCCACGCGGCGATCATCGCGCGGGAACTCAAGATTCCAACCATCGTCGGCACAGCCCAGGCGACCGAAGTGTTTAAGAGTGGGGATATTCTTGAAGTGGACGCGATAAAAGGAAAGGTGACCCTGCTCAAAAAATCTTAAGGGGCTTTCGCGTTCTTCCACAGCAAATCAAAGTAGGCCAGGTAACTATTAGACACTTCCTTGTTTTGCACAAGAAAGCAGACTTTCTGCTCGGGGGTGATGATAACCGTCGCGACCTTGTCGTTGAAGATGAACACGCAGGAAGGCGTGACGATGCCTTTCGGCAGGTAGCGGTAATAGGAGAGCTTCCTTCCCGTCCTTTTCTTGAGGAACCAGGCGTCATAGTCGAAGATGACCTTTCGCAAAATGCCTTTTCTGTCGCATTGCTTGTAGTAGGATCTCCAATAGGTGTCGAATAACTCGCTGGCATACGCCGGATAGCCGAAGGAGTAGAAGATATCTCCGCGTCCAAGCTCGTGGAGCGACATGTCGAAAACCGTAATCAGGCCGTTGATGCCTTCAAAAATCTCTGCCGTGAATCTCCTCTTTGCCCCTTGCCTTTTCGTTTCAAGAAGCGGGATAACCTTTTCGAACTCGCTTTTGTTTCTTTTGAGTTCCTCCTCCTTTCTTTCGATGTAATTCAAAATATTTCTGGGCGGCGCAGGCTTGAAGTTCCTCGTCTTGCCTTCGATGACGTAGCTGACAATCCCTTTTTCGATGAGGCGGTCCAGCACGTTGTAAATCTTTGAAGGGGATATCCTGGACTTCTCAATGATTTTTCCTGCGGTGGAAGAGCCCAGCTCAAGGAGCGCCAGATAGACGCGTATCTCGCCCTCGGTAAGGCCCAGGTCCCTCAGCACATTGAGTTCCATAGGCGCAAGGAAGGGCCTGCTCTATAAATATCTTCTTATTCATACCCCCCATAGAGGGTAGCAATAATTAAATAGGGTGCCTTCATTAATCCTCGCAATGGCAAAAGAGAGCTATCATCACTTCAAGGGCAACCGGCTGAACCGGTCCGAGGCCATCCAGCGAAAAGTAGTCGAGCTTATCCTTAGGAGCAAGCTCACCGATAAGGAGCGGGAGAGCTCAAAGGTTTTCGAGCTTAAACACTCTTCAGGCTGCATGCAGGTCGGGAGGATCTTGGCGGAAAAGCGGGGCCTCAACAAGGAATACGCTGAGCTGATTTGCGTTTTGCATGATATTTATGTCATTGTCAAAGGAAAATATAAGGGCCATGCGCATCTTGGAGCGGGCATAGCGGAAAAGATTCTCAGGAAGACCGGCAACTTCAGCGAGAAGGAAATCAAGCTCATCAGCGCGGCCATCTTCCACCACAGCGAGAAGCAGGTCTATGCATCCAACCCCTATGTTGAACTCGCAAAAGACGCTGACACTCTCGATTGCTTCCTCTATGACAACGTGGAAGCCTATTATACCCACAACAAGCCTCCAGAAGTGGCGAAGGAATACTTCAAGCGCATCATCAGGCTCAGAAAGGAGATGGGGATGCGCCCTTTGCAAAAATATGAAAATTTCATTAGGCAACTGGAAAGGAAGATTCACCATGATTCCATTTAACTGCAATGCCCGCTGGAAAAAGATGTTCTCGAGAGAATATGCTGTGCAATACACCGAGATTTCGCTGCGTTCCCTGAGCCCTGAGGTCAAGGACTTGATTCGCGGCACCTTCTATGAGCAAATCTACGTACCCGAGGAGAACAACGAAGTGTGCTATGTGGACGAGAAGAAATGGAACGCTTTTCTCTCCGGTATACAAAAGGAATGGGCAACGCGGCACGTCAGCGAGTTTGAGTGTTTATTCCTAAAAACGGGGTGTGAGTATATCAGCTATGCCAAGAGAGTGGCAAAGCGGGATTTGAGCAAAACAAGCAACGAAGGCCTTATCCGTCTCTACACAACCTACCAAAGACTGTGCACCCGTTACACTCTCTTTATCTGGGCAGCGTACTTTCTCAACGATTTCTGCGCCGAGCGGGCGAGAGTGCTCATTCAGAAAAAACTTGGTGAAGGGAACCCGCATCCCTATTTCGAGGCCGTGTTCACGCCGTTGAAGAAAGCCGCGATTCTGAGACTCACGCACACAGTCAGCACGAATCAGAGGCTAAGCAGCAAGAGCCTAAAGCGGCTCTACGAGAGCTACAAATGGATTCCCTGCCTCGATATCCACAATCAGCCCTGGACTTTCTCGGAGTTCAAGGCGCACCTCAAAGACTTCAAAAAGAAGGAAACTGCCAAAAACATGACGTATACGCAGGCGCTTAAGGATTTGAAGGTGAATGCGAACGAGAGGAAACTGCTCGGCTACGCCAACCTCTTTGCCTACATCAAAGATTTGCGTGACGATTTCCGCAGGCAGGGCATCTTTTACATCCAGAACTCGCTCTTTAAGGAGCTTGCCAAGAGGACGGGGCTGAGCGTCGGAGAGATGTCCTATTTGCAGGAAAGAGAGGTTATTGCCCGTTTAGAAAAGGGAACCCCTTGCAACAAAGCAAGTATTAGCGAAAGGAAAAAGGGGTTTGTCATGATGTACGATGCTCAGAAGAAGCTTGTTTGCGCCAGCGGCGATGCGCTCAAAGGCGTTCTGGCAAACTTGGGGCTCCAAGCAGAGGAAAAAATACAGCTTCTTCAGGGAGCCGCGGCATCGAAAGGGGTGGCGGCGGGCCCTGTCGTGATTGTCAAGGGAGTGAAGGACCTTCCCAGCGTGCGAAAAGGCGATGTCCTGGTTGCTGTCACGACGCATCCCGACTATGTGCCGGCGATGCAGAAGGCCTGCGCCATTATCACCGAAGAAGGCGGGGTCACCAGTCACGCAGCCATTGTCGCGCGCGAGCTGGGAATTCCTTGCGTCGTCGGAACCAAGACTGCAACAAAAGTTCTAAATAGGGGAGATCGCGTTGAGGTGGATGGCACCCACGGAACCATCCGCGTGCTGAAAGCGTAACATGATCCCTTTATCCGAACTTTCAAAAAAGGACATCCCACGGGCAGGTGGCAAGGCCGCTAACCTCGGCGAGCTCATCCGCGGCGGCTTTCAGGTCCCATCAGGATTCTGTATCCCCACTTCTTTTTTCGATGTCTACAAGAAAACCAGAAACTTTCCAGGCGGCTTTGAGAGCGAGCTCAGGCAGCATCTCTCAAAGCTCAAGCCGCCTTTCGCCGTGAGAAGCTCGGCAACTACAGAAGATTTGAAGTCCGCCTCTTTCGCAGGCCAGCACGACACCTTCCTCAACGTTCCAAGAGAAAAAGTCACAGAAAAAGTCAAGGCCTGCTTCTCCTCGCTCTATACCGAGCGCGCGGTGGCCTATAGGAAAGAGAAGAAGGTTTCTGAGAAAGCAGCGAAGATGGCTGTCGTCGTGCAGGAGATGGTGAAGGCGGATGTCTCGGGGGTGAGCTTCAGCCTCGACCCCATCCATAAAAAATATGTCCTGATCGAAGTCGTGAAGGGCCTCGGGGAAAAGCTCGTCTCGGGCGCTGTCACACCCAATAGTTATTTCTTGGACAGGAAAACCTTAAAGATTCTAGAGAAGCATGAGCAATTCCCTTTGAAACTTGATTTGAAGGGCATTGGGGAAACAATCCTGAAGATTGAGGAACATTACAAGATGCCGATGGACATCGAATTCTCCATCGCAAAAGGAAAGCTCTGGATTCTCCAGGCCAGGCCGATCACTGCCTGACCAAAAGATATTAATGCGGCATCCCATTCATCCTATCCATGCGCCTCTCCTACATCCATACCGACAAGCCGGATTGCGCCTGCCCCTTATGCTCCAAGAAGCGCTCCATCTTCCGCATCAAGCAAATCCTGAAGCCAGATTTCCAGAGCAATTCCCCCGCGCCCTTCGTCGGCAGGTTTGGCTATCCAAACATCAACGTCGGCATCCTCTCCCCGCCAGAAAGACAGGAAAATGCCTGGGAATACGACGCCCCTCGGCATTGGGCGTCCATGAAGTATCCCATCCCCAAAATCATTGATTTCCGCTCAGAGCTTGTCAACAGCGCGAAAAAAGTCAATGTCTACGACCGGGACAGATTTCTCAGCCTCGCCCAGGAGATTGGCATGGCATCAAGGCCCGTTGACGTCGACGTCTCTCTCGAAAGCGTCCCAAAATTCACCCTCACCCCCGATTCTCATCTCGCCCCCATGGGCCCGCACGCGAGACTGAAGAAGGCGGAACTCACTTCCAACCCGCACATTGACACGAGGGTGGACAAGGCAGTGGATGACACCGATCTCAAGGCAGTCGAAGCGATGACCACTCTCTACGATAAAGGCTTCGAAGAAAACTTCCTCACAAAACTCTTGTCAGTGGGAACCCTGGGCATCGGCGAGAACCGGAAGCTGGTGCCGACGCGCTGGAGCATCACTGCCACAGACGACATGCTCGGAAAGCATCTCATCAAGGAGATCAGGGACTATCCAGAAGCTGACTACCAGATGTTCGCTGGTTCGCATCTCGGCAATTATTATTTCATCCTCTTGTTCTCGGAGAAATGGAGCTATGAGCTCTTCGAAACCTTTGTGCCCAGGCAACAAGACATCACCTGGTCGACGGATTTTGAGCCCAACAAAGGAAGAACCAATTACGCTGAGGACACGGCCGGCGGCTATTACACAGTGCGGCTCGCCATTCTGGAAAAATTGAGGCAATCCAAGCGGCAGGCCTCTGCCTTGGCAATCCGCGTCATAACAGAGGAATACACCACCCCCTTGGGCGTCTGGGTCACAAGAGAAGCAGCAAGAAACGCGATGCGCTCAAAGCCCCTGGAGTTCGCCTCAAAAGAATTGCTGCTGGAATATATAAGAAAAAAAATACAAAACGAGTTCGGCTTTCTGCCCGACCCGATGCTCCGCCGGAGCAAGCTCCTGAGCCAGATGAGGCAGGCGAAGCTGTCTAGCTTTTTCTCGACAACACACGCTTTTGGTTCCTGATTCAAAACATTTAAATATAACCACAATAATGATTATAATAACCTAAATAGAGGTTACTTTGAATCTAAACACCTATCTCCGAACCAAGAGAAACGCCAGGAAGATCTTCGGCAGGAGGGAACTGGAAATCATTTCCCGGCAGCTGGAGGGCCTGCCGCTCACCCAGTCAGAAAGGAACAGGTTGAGCAGGGACATCAAGCCGAAGTTCGAGCTGATCCGGGAGCTTGCGGCATACAGCGACGAGTTCGGGATGGAAAAAAACCAGGACAATAAGCGGATGATTGAAAAAGCAGTAGGCATCATGCTGGAGGATGCGCTCGCGGACAGGATTCAGGCCATCCTTCTCTTCGGCTCCTTCGCCGACAACTCCTTCACGAAAAGCTCCGATATCGACATCTGCGCCGTATTCAAGCAAATCTCTTTGCGGGAAGCGACAGAGTTCAGGATCCGGATTTCCGGCCAGCTGCCTGAAAAAATCGATGTGCAGGTCTTCAATACGCTGCCCCCAAAGCTAAGAAGAGAGATTGCCAAGAACCACAAGGTTCTCTACAAGAGCGAAGCGTATGACAACGTCAATCTCTCAGTAGGATAATTTTCCAAGAGAAATCATTGATCCCTAAGCAAGCCGCTGTCCATTTTTCACAGCCCGTTCCGGGATTGCGAGCACGACCGAGCCATCATCCTGGATGAACCCTGTCGTCAGCACCTCAGAGGTAAAGCCGGCGATTTTTTTCGGCCCCAATCCACAAACGCAGATTACTTGTCTCCCAAGCAGCTCTTCTTTCGAATAGAGTTTCGTGAGCTGCGCGCTTGACTGCTTCACTCCAAATTCGCCGAGGTCAATCTTCAGCTTGTACGACGGCTTCCGCGCTTCGAGAAAGTCCTTCACTTCGACAACAGTCCCGACGCGGATCTCCAGCTTTTCGAAGTCCTCCCAGGTGGGCATGAAAGAGTGGAAAAATCGCTCGTTCTTATATCTTCTCCACAACCTATAAAAACATCCATCTCTAAAAGCGCTTATGACTGATTTCCTATCCGCGCTCAAGAGATGCGAAGAAGCAGTCGCCCGGCTCCAGAAGCTGCCGCAATCCGCCGGAACATACGCTGAGCAGCGCCACCTGCATCTTGTCAAGGACTTCGAGGCCGCAAGGCGCGATCTCCTCGCGTTTCCGGGGAAACAGGAGCTTCTTACAATGAAGGACAATGATGTCACAATCCTCCAGATTGAATCCTTATTAAGGCAATTATCCTCAACCGGCATTCAGCAGGCTAAAGCGCTTCTTGAAAAGATCCGCATCCTTGCTTCCGATCTTGAACAACCTAAGCATTCGCAGACAAAAATCAAAGGCATGCCCGCGGAAATAAAAGACGAAATGCACGCAGACATCGCTGAGCTCCAGCGCTGTTTTGACGCGAGATGCTTCCGAGCTACGGTCATCCTGTGCGGCCGTATCCTTGAGACCGCTTTGCACAGGAAATATTACGAGGCCACGAAGAATGATCTGATGGAGAAGAGTCCCGGCCTCGGTTTGGGCAATCTCGTCGCCAAGCTCCACGAGAAGGGAGTCCTCACAGACCCCGCCCTCTCACAGCAGATTCATCTGATCAACCAAGTCAGGATTTACTCGGTTCATGCCAAGAAAGAGCCCTTCGCGCCAAGTGAGGAGCAGGCCCAGGCCATCATGCTCTACACTATTGACATTGTGAAGAAGCTATTTTGACTTTTTCTGGCCTACGCTGACAATGACATCCTCCATGTGCACCATTTCCAGCACCAGGTAGGTGATGGCAAAGGCGGCGAGCGCGAGCGTGAATTCGCCCAGGCCGATCGCGATGCCGATGATCGCCGTGGTCCAGATCGTCGCTGCTGTCGTCAGTCCAAAAACCGTCCCACGATGCGAGATGATGAGTCCAGCCCCTAAGAAGCCGATGCCTGTGAGCATGCCCTGGATGATGCGGGAGACGTCATTCGGAAACGCGGTCATACCAGCGACAACTGCGAGGGTGCAACTCGATGAAACCAATGACAAAGTCCTCAGCCCCGCCGGCTTCCCCGCCCTCCGCCGCTCGATGCCCAGAAAGGCGCCGATGACCAGGGAAAGCAGAACTTTGATGAGGTCCAGGAAAATCCCGAGCATACTCCGTATTTCGGGAATGCCCTATAAAAATTTATCTCTTCGCTTCAATCTCGCGCAGGAACCTTGAAAGTGTGTTCAGCACATGCTCCTTCTGGGCCTGGAGCGCCTTGGCAGTCTCTTCAAGCAGGTCTCCTTTTGATTTTGCCGAGCTCTTTAAAGTCACAGCTTCAAGCTTCTGCCCTTTCTTCTGCAGTTTCTTCGCTTTCTTCCAGAGCTCGAACACTTCAGCCGCCCGCCCTGGAACCTGATCAGGCGCAACTCCCAGCAGGTCAGCCGCCTTCCGTAGCACTTCTTCAGATCCGGCGCCGGCCTGTTCAGCGGCCTTGCCGGCGGTGAACGTGATTCTCACAATCCCGTCCTGGATCTTGCTCGCCTTCAGGATTCGGATCGTCCCGATCTCGCCGGTATGGTTCAGATGCGTGCCGCCGCAGGCCTGGACGTCTATCCCTGAAATATTGACAACTCGGATCTTGTTCCCCGGTACGGCCCCTCCCTGGTAGAGCCGCATGCCGAATTCTTTCTCTGCCTCATCGCGAGGATAAAACTTCTTGATAACCTCATAATCTTTCTTCACAAGCTCGTTGGCCTTCTTTTCAATCTTCTTTGTTTCCTCATCCGTCAGCGCGTCAAAATGGGTGATGTCAAGATGCGCCTTCTCGC
>JAGVXW010000078.1 GCA_018303575.1 Candidatus Woesearchaeota archaeon | reverse complement strand
AAGAACTTTTGTTTTATTGACCGCTCGTCGACCATGCCTCAATAATAATGGCACTCCTTAATAAATATGCCTATTTTAATAATTGACAGTCCCTAAGCAACACTATGGAACCGATTCAAAAAGAGATGAAGGCTCGCAGTCGATCTACACCAACTGCATTAAAACTACATGACGAGCTTAGATTGAGGGGAATCTCTTCATATTGTGAATTTTGGGATGGCTACAAACACATCGATTTAGCAATTCCTAGCCATAGACTAAACATAGAAGTAGATGGAGAGCAACATAATTTAAATCCAAAACAAGCGCTGGCGGACTTAAAAAGAACGTATTATTCCTTTCAAAAAGGATATTTCACGTTACGCATTCCTAATAGTTTGGTTCACTCGAATTTTTCTGAATGCGTTGAACTTATTATGCAGATAATTGGGCCAAATGGAGATAAAAGTAAGATATAGCCCCGCCCAGATTCGAACTGGGGTCAAAGCCTCCAGAGGGCTCTATCCTTGACCGCTAGACTACGGGGCTCTAAGCGAAAGTGGTTGGAAAGTCGTTTATATAGCTTTCTTTGGAGTACACTCAAGAAAAACAGAAACATTTACGCCTGCGCCGCAACTTCCTCTTCGGGCATGGGCTCTTCAACAACCACCGGCTCCTCTTTGATATTGGCCATCTCTTGCTTGATGCGCCTGACGTCCGCCGCCTTGAGAGTGCGCTCGAGCCTGAAATCGCGCACGTCGCAGCTGCGGAGCGGGTAGATCTTGTTCACTTTGGCCTTGAGGTCCTTGGCGAGCCTGCCGTCCACCAATTCTTCGGCAATGGCCGCGAATTCAGAGTCGGCGATGCGGCGCGACACAAAATTCCTTGATGTGTTGTTCAGCGCATGATAGACCGAGCCTCGGACACTCTTTTTTGTGATGAGCAGCAGCTTGACAGCCACCGCCTCTTCCTTCTTGGTGATCGCCCTGACGGTGATATCCAGCCGGGCGCGTCCCTTCCGTATCATCCGCCTGATGGACGTGGGGATCATCCGCATCCCCAGAATCGAGGTATGGCCGGCATCGCCCTCGACGCTGTCTACCACCAAGCTGACCTCGAAGTTCTGGCGCTTGATGTTGTCCGTGAGCGTGAACAGGTTGACCGTGAGGATCTTGCCGATGAGCGCCTTCGGCTCTGCCGCGGGGACTTCTCCGATAAGGCGATCGCCGAAGTATTTCGGGGCGAGGATGGGGAACCACCGCTTCTTGACCGCTGTTGCCATCCGTCTGAGAACTCCGGGAACGTTTATAAAGTTTCCTACACATCTAGATTCGCTACCTCGTGCGCATGCTGCTCGATGAACTGCTTCCGCGGCTCCACTTCATCGCCCATCAGGAGCGTGAATATCTTGTCGGCCTCCACCGCGTCGTCCATGGTCACCAAGAGAGTGCTTCTCCTTCCAGGATCCATGGTTGTTTCCCAGAGCTGGTCGGGATTCATCTCGCCGAGGCCCTTGTAACGCTGAATGCCGGCGTCCTTGCCCAGCTGCTTCAGCGTCTGTTCCAGCGCCTTCTCATTGTAGCAATATTCGACATGGTTGCCTTTCTTCACGCGATACAGCGGCGGCTGAGCGATATAGAGGTGGCCCTTCTCGATGAGGGAGCGCATGTGCCTGAAGAAGAACGTGAGCAGGAGCGTCCTGATATGGGCGCCATCCACGTCCGCGTCTGTCATGATGATGACCCTGTGATACCTCAGTTTGGAGAGATCGAATTCCTCGCCGATGCCGCAGCCCAGCGCGGTAATCATCGTCGTGATCTCATTGTTCTCGAAGACCTTGTTCAGCCGCGCCTTCTCGACGTTGAGGATCTTTCCTCTCAAGGGAAGAATGGCCTGGAACTTCCGGTCGCGGCCTGATTTTGCGCTTCCACCCGCACTATCTCCTTCCACAAGATAGATCTCGCACTTCGCGGGATCCTCCTCTTGGCAGTCCGCGAGCTTGCCGGGGAGCGCGTGCGAATTCAGGGCTCCTTTCCTTCTTGTCAGCTCTCTAGCCTGCCGCGCTGCCTCCCGCGCCTTAGCTGCGGTGAGGCACTTGTCCACAATGGCGCGGATCATCGAGGGATGCTCCTCGAAATAGGTCGACAGCTTCCCGCCCACGACGCTCTCCACGATGCCCTTGACGTCAGAATTGCCGAGTTTTGCTTTGGTCTGGCCCTCAAACTGGGGCTCGGGCACCTTGACGGAGATGACTGCCGTGAGCCCTTCGCGGACATCGTCGCTCGTGAGCTTGAGGTTTTCCTTCTTCTGCGCGTAGCCGTTGATGACGCGCGTGATAGCCGTTTTGAAGCCGATGAGATGGGTGCCGCCCTCGACCGTGTTGATATTATTGACAAAGGAAAAGATGTTCTCCTGGTAGGAATCATTGTACTGCAGGGCCAACTCGACAACTACGCCGCTCATTTCCTTCTCGAACGCGATAACCGGATGGAGGGGATTCTTATTCGTATTCAGATACTGGACAAATGAGAGCAGGCCGCCCTCATAATGGAAGTCATGCTTCTGGCCCGAGTGCTCGTCGAGGATGGAGATGCGGATGCCCTTGTTCAGGAAGGCCATCTCCCTCAGCCGGGACGAGAGCGTGTCGAAATTGAAATCCAGCGTCTCAAAGATCTCTCCGTCTGGGGTGAAGCGCACCAGGGTTCCTTTTTCTCCCGTGGTCTCGAGGTCTTTTAGGGGATAGACCGGCGCGCCTTTCCGGTATTCCTGCCGGAAATGCCTGCCATCCCTGAAGATGTCGATGATGACGTAAGCGGACAGCGCGTTTACCACGGAAAGCCCAACCCCGTGCAGGCCGCCACTCACCTTGTAGGCTTTTTTGTCGAACTTGCCTCCGGCGTGGAGCTTGGTCATCACGAGTTCGACTCCCGACATCTGGAACTGCGGATGCACCTCTGTCGGGATGCCGCGGCCGTTGTCGCGGACGGAAACAGAGCCATCCGCATGCAAAATGACAGTAATGCGGTCGCAGTGTCCGGCCAAAGCTTCGTCTACGGAATTGTCCACGATCTCATAGACAAGATGATGCAGGCCCGAGGGCCCGGTTGAGCCCACATACATGCCAGGGCGCTTCCGGACAGCGCTGAGCCCTTCCAAAACCTTGAGGCTGTCTGTTGTGTATTCCGCCATGTTTTCCCGACGATATCTGACGAGCAGAATTAACCAAGAAAATGGCTCTTTTATTTATATAGTTTTCGTAGAAATTTTGGAGAGATAGCCGTTAAAACCCAAAAATTTAGTAGCCAACAAACCCGATGCCATCCATCACGACTTTGGTGGAAGGAGCCGCCCGCACCTCCCCCACCACGGCGCCTTCTTTCACAACCTGGAGGATGTCCTCGGCCTCATCCTTTTCGCAGATGATGAAGAAGCCCATGCCCATGTTGAATTTCGTGTACATCTGCTCTTTCGTGAACTTCCCTTCCTTCTGCAGGAGCTTGAAAATAGGCTGCGGCTCCAAAGGATCAGTGAGGTGGAAGCTGAATTTTCCCGTGACGCGGTTCAGGTTCTTGAGGCCGTAGCCGGTGTTGTTCGCGCCCTGCACATTGAACCCCTTGGAGATCTTTGCCATCTGTTTCACATAGAGCCTGGTCGGGGCCAACAGCGTTTCTCCGATGGTCGAGCCATCAAAATCATCATCGAGCCTGAATTTTCCAGTGTACCTTTTCCTGAACTTTTCTCTGGTTTCGAATTCTCCTTTCAATAATCGTAACCGCGCATCGGTGTAGCCGTTGGAGTGCAGGCCGGAGGAAGGCAATGCGATTATTTTCTGCCCAGGTCTCACTTGGAAGCCGAAATTTTTCTTCGGGACGAATCCGATCATGCCGCCGGCGAGATCGAAGCCGTATCCTTCATTGATGCCGGACATCAATTCATCAACGCTCGCGGTCTCCCCTTTGCCAAAGTGAACCCTGATGGAGTTCCTGAAGATGCTTGAAGCGTCACACTGCTCCAGGCCTTTCACCATGCCCTTGATGATGTCGCCTGTCAGCGCTTCCTCTTCTATCTTGTGCTCGACGGCAAGATAATCGATGAACATGAAGGGAGACATCTTGCCGAAGGTCGCGAGGTCGTTCGCGGACATGGCGACGAGGTCGATGCCAATCGTATCATATTTGCGCATCGCTTCGGCCAGAATCACCTTTGTGCCCACGCCGTCAATGGCTGTGGCCAGGAAGTGGTCAGGAAACACCTCCTTATTCTCATAGATCTCGCAGAACATGCCCTTGCTCAGCGGGTGCATGTCGCGCTTTAAACTCCCTATTTAAACCTATTCCTCGTCAAGAAAGAGTCCACATATCTTTTGATGCTCTTCTCGACGGTATATTCAAGCATGCTAGCGGCTTCATAGATACCCGCCGTGATTTCATGGGATATCCTATAGAGGTCCGGATGATGGGTTTTGATATAGTGGAAAACTCACTCAAATGCGGTCTTGATAGGATTTTCCGCGGCTGTTTCCTTGATATAATTAAAAAGCCATTCCAGCCCTCCGAATCGCGGGTCGTGCGTTTCCTGAAGGTAATTGGTGACGTGGAGAACACGCAAGCCCAGAGCGATTTCCGCTTCCTGAGGATGCTTCTTGTCGGGCTTGAATGTATCGCTCTTCCAAGGCATTAAAGGAAATGGGTTTGAGGGAGTATAGGGTGAGAAACTCATGCGCTCCCGAACTTGGGCGCCCGGTGGCCTTCATGCTGTCGATGTTCTTGAGGCGAATGATCGGCAGAGCTCTGATGGGAGTGTCCAAAGCCACCGCCATGCCGGGGGCCGTCCCTTCGGAACTCACGGCGCTCTCCCCTTCCAAAGCCGCCTCTACGATCGTCACGGCCTCGGAATCCTCGCCTGTCTCCAAAGCCCTCGCTCCTCTCATAGGGTTCGACGCGGACGCGCTCGATCACGGGGAGCTCGAGCTTTTCGATGTTGAGGCGGTAATCGCGGTGGATGCGGTCGAAGTTCTCGTAATCGCGCGTGCCGAGCAGGTTGATGGCCTTGCCGAGGTTGTCCACCCTGGCTGTCCTGCCGATGCGGTGGATATACTGCTTGCTTTCCTTGGGGATATCATAATTGTAGACGTGCGTCACGCCCTGGATGTCTAGGCCCCTCGCTGCGACATCCGTGCAGATGAGCGCATAGGTCTTTCCGGCGTGGAACTTGTCCAAGGTGCGGCTTCGCTTTGCTTGCGACAGGCCGCCGTGGATGGCCTCGGCTTCAATAGTGTTCTTCCTGAGGTTCTTCTCGACGAAATCCACGGTCCTGCGACTGTTGCAGAAGACCATCACCAGACCTTCCCGCTCCTGCTTTAGGAGATGGACAAGAAGTGAGAATTTCTGGTTGTCAGGCACGGTGTAAAAGACCTGCTTCAGCTGGCTCGGGTCCACCTGTGTTCCAGCGCTGACGCGCTCCGGGTTCCGCATATACTTTTTTGTAAGATGCTCAATGTCAGGGGGAATAGTGGCTGAAAAGAGGAGGGTCTGCCGGTCCTGCGGGCAGGCGCGGATGATCCTTTCGACATCCTCTATGAAGCCCATGTCGAGCATCCGGTCCGCCTCATCCAATACGAGAATCCTCACCTTATTCAGGCGGATGGTGTTGCGCTCCAGATGATCCAACAGCCTTCCGGGAGTCCCGACGACCACATCGGCGTGCGGGAGGCTGTCGATCTGCGGGTTGATGGATACTCCGCCATACACCGTGACGACATGCATGCGCTGGTGCCTGGAGAAGCCTGAGATGCTTTTGGCCACCTGCTCGGCGAGTTCCCTCGTCGGGGTCATGACGAGCGCCTGGAGGCCCTGGCCCGGCACGACTTTCTGCATGATGCCGGCAGTGAAAGCCAGCGTCTTGCCCGAGCCGGTCTTGGAGCCGGCGATGACATCGTGGCCAGCCACGACGGGCGGGATGGACTTCTGCTGGATCTCCGTGGGAGCCTCGAAGTTGAGCTCCGCAATCGCTTTTGCTAACGCTTCAGTGATTCCTAATGCCTTGAACGCCATTGTCGTAAGAAAAAGCTACATACCGCTTGGATTGATCGTAAAGATCTACGATATATACTCTTTCTTGTTCACCTTTAGTGTACGTAAGAAGCGCAGCCCGCTATATAAATCTTTGTGCCTTGTCGTGCAGCCCTTAGCTATACTGTCGGAAGCAAGTAACTGATAGGAATTGTTGCTTCCTCCGTATATAGCGCAGGGCAACGTTGCTCAATTATTTTTGTCCTACGCTATAGTTTCGGGGCGTCGGATCCAATCCCGCGGCTCTCGCTGCAGCAGCGTACGCTTCCAAAAACTCCCTTCGCACATCACCTAATTCGGAGTCCCCTCCCGCCACTTCAAGATGCCCCTGAATGAACGGGTCATAGACCGCGTGATAACGCGCTCCAGTATATGCAGTTCGTGCAGCCCAATCTTCTGGACGCTCCGCAGCCGCACTGTACCTCAATTCATTAGTCATGCGCATCACGTCCAGCACAACTGTTCCAAGATTCATTGGCTGCGTAATGGGAGTAAGAACATTCCCCATCACTTCTCTTAAGGCCGGGCCTTTTTTGCCACTTGCTTCAATGGCGCGGGCGATGGCGGCTCCGAGTTCCATTGGGTTGTGATCGATGACACATCCATCTGCGCTTGCGGTTGCCATACCCACCCTAGTATCCTGACCACTTAATTATGTTGTATTATGTTTAGCTAGCCAGTCGTCAGCGTTTTCATTAGTGAAGCGCCAGTTGATTGTCTTTCTGGCTTG
>JAGVXW010000067.1 GCA_018303575.1 Candidatus Woesearchaeota archaeon | reverse complement strand
TGTTCGCGACGCAGTCCTTGAAGATGTTCAGCTCGGATTTTCCGGCGATGTCCGTCACGTCGCTGAGCAATAATCCAAACCGGATGTCCGGCTTGTCAATCCCGTACTTGTCCATGCACTCCTTGTAAGATAAGGCCGGAAATTTCTCAAGCGCAATCCCGAGTGATTTCTTGAAGATGTGCTTGTACAGCCCCTCGACAAAGGCCATCACGTCCTCCTGCTCGACGAAGCTCATCTCCAGATCCATCTGCGTGTGCTCGGGCTGCCGGTCGGTACGCAGATCCTCGTCCCGCAGGCACCGCGCGAACTGGAAATACTTGTCAACCCCGGCGATCATGAGCAATTGTTTATAGAGCTGCGGGCTCTGCGGCAGGGCGTAGAACTTTCCCGGATGCACTCGTGAAGGAACAACATAATCGCGGGCGCCTTCAGGGGTCGACCGCACGAGCATCGGAGTCTCCACCTCCAAAAATCCTTGCGAATTGAAATATTCCCGCGCCGCCATCGCGACCTGATGCCTAAAGCGCAGATTGCGCGCCATGCTTGGCTTCCTCAAATCAATGTACCTCCATTTCAGCCTTGTATCATCAGAACTGGGGATGTCGTTATCCAGGGGCAGGCTCTCTGCCCTCCCGACGATCTCAAGCTCGTCGGCGAAAACCTCGACCTCGCCCGTCGAAATCACGTCCTCGCGTTTCAGCGTAGCCGCAAGCTCGTACAGCTTCTTGTTATGCTCTGGATTGAAGACCAGCTGCGTCATCCCCTCCCGATCGCGCAAGTCAACGAAGATTAGCCCGCCCAAGTCTCTCCTTTTATTGACCCACCCGGCAAGAACAGCCTCTTTCCCGATGTCAGGCGCCCTGAGCTGGGCGCAGTGGTGGGTGCGCTTCATTGCCTCCTTGATTCCGGGGGAATTTATAAAAGTTGCGTGCTTTACAGGGACTATTGCCTTTCGAAAAATTCTTCGCGGCTCATCTTGATTTCCTTGAGAATCGCATGAAGAAGCCCCCAGCCAATCTCCTTGTTCGCGTGAATCGGCACTAACGTTGTCCTTCCATCAGGATGCCTGTAAAACCGGTGGCTTCCTTTCTGGCGCAGCATTTCGAAGCCTTCTTTCTCAAGGAATTTACAAAGATGCTGTGAAGAAAGCAAAGGCAGCTTCATACTTCTACTTCTTGTACCCGCAGAAAGCGAACGCGTTCTTCAGGAGCCTTCTCCTGTCGCATCTCAAGGCATAGTTCGATGGCCTCACGGACATTCTTCATGAGCTCATCGAGGGTGTCGCCTTGCGTGACGCAGCCTTGAAGCTCCAGCACCTTCCCGATAAAGACGCCATCCTCATCTTGTTCAATGAGGACATGGTATTTTTGCGTCATATCCTCTTTCTTCCCACTCATCTTTAATAACCTTTTGTCCGCGGCTTTGCAGATGTCCGCCGAAGCGTTTGTCATGCCAAAAGCGGGCGTGCCGCTCCTTAATATGCTTTCACGAGACAAAACCGGAAAGTTTCCGGAATCTGGCATCCTTTCCCGGAAACTTTAAATAACCGCCCAAAAGTTGCGAGGCCATGACCAACGAACTCCTCTGGCTCGTGCTGATGATTGTCACTTTCGGCGGCATCATGCTCGCTTACAGGTACTTCGGCCGCACCGGCCTCTACATCTGGACAGCGATTGCCGTCATCATCGCCAACATGCAGGTGCTCAAGACCATCAAGCTCTTCGGCTTCATCACCGCTGAAGGCAACATCATCTATGGCACAACTTTCCTCGCGACAGATATCCTCTCAGAGAAATACGGCAAGAAGACCTCGTTCAAGGCCGTCCGCCTCGGCTTCTTCGTCCTCATCGTCACCATGGCGCTCATGCAGCTCACCCTGCAGTTCATCCCGGATGTGTCCGACACGATGCACCCGGCTCTCCTGCAAATCTTCGGTTTCTTCCCCCGGATCGTCCTCGCCTCCGTCACCGCCTACCTGATCTCCCAGCATCTCGATGTCTATCTCTTCCACAAAATCTCCGGCTGGACGAAAGGCAAGCATCTCTGGTTGAGAAACAATGCCGCCACCATGATCAGCCAGCTTGTTGACAATGTGGTATTCACTTTTATCGCCTTTGTCGGCCTCTTCGGCCTCTTCGGCTGGCAGCAACTATTCGGGTGGCCCATTGTTTGGAGCATCTTCTGGACGAGCTATGCCATGAAGTGGGTCGTCGCGGTCTGCGACACTCCCTTTGTCTACTGGGCGAAAAAGATCAGGCCGTCAGAATAGGCAATTTCAAAAACATGTGTTTTTATATAAAAACAACTCTATCCTTTCAGCCACTTTCTCTTCAATTTCACGAATGTCCCACTCTTGATGCTCTCCCGTATCTGTCCCATCAGCGAAAGCATGAAATGCAAGTTATGGAGCGTCGCAAGCCGATAATAGGATAATTCATTGATGGAGTACAAGTGCCGGAGATAGGCCCGGGACACGCTCCTGCACGTCGGGCAGCCGCAGTGGGGGTCGATCGGCTTCCCATCATCTTTGTATTTGCCGCTCTTGATGTTTATCCTGAATTTATTCGAAACCCTTCCCCCGGACTCCGGATGAATATACAAATTGCCTCGCCGCGCTATCCGAGTCGGCATGACGCAATCAAAAGTGTCAACCCCCCTCGCGACGCATTCGAAGATGTCGTCTATCTCCCCGATGCCCAGCAGGTGCCGGGGCCTCTCATCAAGTTGCGGCACTAACCTGTCCAGGATGGCGTGCATGTCCTTCTTGCTGTGCCCCAGGCTTCCGCCGATCGCAATCCCCTCAAAGGGCAAGTCTGTAATGAACTTTGTGCTCGCGTCCCGCAGATCCTTCCACCATCCGCCCTGGATGATGCCGTAGAGCGCCTGTTTCCTGTCGTGATATCTCAACGATTCCAGCGCCCAGCGGTGCGTCCGCTCCATCGCCTTCTTGGTATAGTCGTAATCTGAAAGCGGTGAGGTGCATTCGTCGAAAGCCATGATGATGTCTCCACCGAGATTCCGTTGGATGCGCATGCTCGACTTCGGGTTCAGGAGATGCCGCGAGCCGTCGTAGATGCTCTGGAAGTGCACTCCGGCATCAGTAACGCGCGCCAGCGTCTTCTGCTTCTGCTCGCTCCGTTTGCCCTCGGGAAAAAATCCGAGCTTGTTGATGTTGTGCTCCCTCCCCAATCCAAGCGAAAATGTCTGGAAGCCGCCGGAATCCGTGAAGATCGGCCCTTGAAAATCCATGAACGTGTGCAGGCCCCCGAGTTTTTTGACAACCGTATCACCGGGCCTCAGGAAGAGATGATAGGTATTCGCCAGAACGCATTGCGCGCCCAGTTTTTTCAAATCAAAAGAGTCCAGCGTCCGGACAGAGGCGCTCGTCGCCACCGGAACAAGATAGGGCGTGTCAATCGCGCCATGGCTCGTCTCTATCCTGCCAACCCGAGCCAGCTTGTCTTGTTTTGCGACTGAGAAAGAAAACATCTTAGATCTTGTCCTTCATCTTCAGCTGGAACACAACATCGTCCAGCTTCTTGACGTCATACTTGATGCCGTCATACTTCCTCCGCAGCTCGCTGTTCTTGAAGTCAAATTTGGAGAGCTCAGTGTACAAATCCTCAAGGAAGTGCCTGATCTTGACCGCGAGCAGGAAGTCGTTCTTGATGACCGCGTTGATGGCCTTGCGCACCAGCTCCCCGGACAGGTCGCAGAGCCCCATGAGGTAGTTCTCAGGGTCGTGGAATTCGCCGGAATAGGGGAGCAGTTTGCCATCCTTGACAAAGATGTAAAGGCTCAGCGCCTCGACATATTCCTGCACAGCAACTTTAAAGATGCCCTCATGCACGAGCCTGCCGTGCTTCCCAGCAAGCATGCCGAGCTCCGCAAGATCCTGCTTCATCTCGGCCAGGATCTTCGCGGCCTGCTCCATCTCATCCCGTTGCACGCAGCCGATGGCAGTCTTGCTACGGATGATCAGCTTGCGGGCGTCCCTGATAATGTCTTCCCGCAGGCCGTCCTGCCCCGCGATCTCCTTCTTGACGTGGTCGAGGTTGACTCTTGGCATAGGGCATACAAATCTACCAGCTTTTATAAAGACATCGCTCACTTGTCAGAGACCTTGGCTTTGGGGTGAGATGCTGCTATAAAAAGTGTGCATAGGCGCTAAAAGAGCCGGGCTTGCCCAAAACCTTTAAATAGCCCCAACTTCAGGAAGGGTGCATGGCTAGCAGTGTCTTCCGGGGAGTCATAGAATTCTTCGACACCGTCGGCCTGTATGATGTCGTCCTCCCCTTCATCCTCGTCTTCACCATCACCTTCGCCATTCTGGAAAAGACCAAGGTGCTCGGCACCGAGCAGGTCCACGGCCATCCGCAGACGCGGAAGAACCTCAATGCCATGGTTGCGTTCGTCGTCTCCTTCCTCGTCGTCGCCAGCTCTCGCCTGGTTGAAATCGTTACAAGGGTCAGCGGAGACATGGTCATCCTGTTGATGCTCAGCGTCCTCTTCCTCCTCCTAGTCGGCAGCTTCATGAAAGAGGGCGATCCTGTCTATCTCAAGGGCGGCTGGCAGACATTCTTCATGGCGATCATGTTCATCGGCATCGTCCTCATCTTCCTGAACGCGATTAAGGACCCCAATGGGGTGACGTGGCTCGACCGCTTCTGGAACTTCGTCAGCCGCGGCCAGGGCGGAGATTCTGTCGGCGCTATCATCCTCCTCATCCTGTTCATCCTCTTCATCGCTTATATCGTCCGCGAGCCTGGGAAAGCGGACAAGGAGGAGCATGGCGAGGGTGAATCCCATGGCCACTGAGGTGAACTAAAATGGCTGCGCTCGAGAACTTTTTCAGGAGTCTGGACACGTGGGGGCTGACGGATGTCCTGCTCCCCTTCCTGCTGGTCTTCACGATCGTCTTCGCCGTGCTGCAGAAGTCACACATCCTGGGCCAGGGGAAGAAGAACTATAATGTCATCGTTGCGCTCGTCCTCGCCTTCAGCGTCGTCCTGCCGCACGTGACAGGGTCCTGGCCCATCAACTACGACCCTGTCGACCTGATTAACGGCGCCCTGCCCAGCGTCTCCGTCGTGGTTGTTGCGATCATGATGCTCCTCATCCTCATCGGGGTGTTCGCGCACGACAAGGTGATGCTCGGGCTCACGATGCCGGGCTGGGTCGCGCTCTTCTCCTTCCTCGTCATCCTCTACATCTTCGGCGCCTCGGCCGGCTGGTGGGCTTCAGGCGGCATCGACGCGTTCGCGAGCTTCTTCGGCGAGGAAGCGGTGAGCGTCTTCATCCTCATCCTCGTGTTCGGCGTTATCGTCGCCTTCATCACGCAGGACGACACCCATGATGTCGGCGTGATGGGGCGGCTCGGCGTGAACCTCGGTGAGCTGTTCGGCGGCAAGGGCGGGGGCGGCGGTCACTAGATGGCGACGTTCATCGATGTCACGGGGATCGCGGCCTTCTCGCGCATCTTCGTCTTCGTCATCCTCTTCATCGGCGCCTATGTGTTCTTCAAGCACACCCACTGGTTCCAGCATGAGTGGATCGCCTGGATCATCGCGCTCGCCGTCTCCCTGCTCATTGTTGTCTCCGACACCGTCACCAATATCGTCACGAACGTCACGCCCTGGCTCGCGGTCCTGATGTTCCTCGCCATCTTCGTGCTGATGGCCGGCAAGGTGCTCGGCACAGACGTGGAGGAGTTCCCGCAGGCCAAGGCCGTCTTCTTCATCGTCCTGGTCCTGGTCTTCCTCGTCGGCACCCTCGCTTATCTCCGCTCCCAGCTCACCGCCCCGGGCGACGTGGACGAGGAGGGCAACCTCATCCAGGAGCAGGACTACATCACAACAAGGAACTTCATCTTCCACCCCAAGTTCATGGGCATCATCTTCGTCCTCCTCGTCGCGATCTTTACAGTAGCCCTGATGGCCGGCAATTCCGTGGCTGGCGGCCAGGGCGGCGGGCATTAGAAGAAATTCTGTGCGTTCTAGCGAGGCGGCAGGCACTATGCAGCGCCCATTTGAATTGTATACGAATTCAAAAAAGACAAATTCAGATGGGTCTCCTGATATCGCGTCAAAATCAATGTGGAAACAAGTTTCCCAGGAATCTATCGCTAAAGAATTAATCGGCCCGTTTCGTGAATCTCTCCAACTTGTTTACCCCTTCTGTAAAAGTGGGCAAAATCTTCTGGAACGTCATCTCCATCGCCTTGATCTCGGATCCAACACCCTTGAGGTTCTGGTCGTATTCGGAAATCTTTCCCAGGATGCCCTTGTGCAATCCTTCAAACCTCTCCTTCAAGTTGACAATCTCCTGCGCCAGCCTCTTCAATTCAGTGTCAGAGCGGTCCTTCCACTCGATAACTTTGTTCATGTCCTTCATCAGCTCGTTCCATTTCTCGTCGATGATGGCCTCGGCCACCTCCTCGACCCTGCCCTTCATGTCGTCCCCGCCGTAGTCGGAGCTGGGCGGGCTCGAAGGGAACTGCTCGAATCTTTGGTTGCCGTAGTCCCCGCCCTGCTGGCCCGGATCAGGATAGGGCATGGGAGGCGGCTGCGGCTGTCCATATCCTTGCTGGCCGTAGGGGTCCATCGCAGGCGGCGCGCCGTAAGGATCAGAAGGAGGGCCAAAAGGCGGGATGTCACTCTTTTTCTTTCCGAATAATGCCATTGCTACCCCTTTTTTCCTATTGCCCCTTTCTCAATATATAAACTTTCTCACTTTAATGGGCGACAAGGGTTTTGCACATCTTTTCGCCCATTAATGTCCGGAGGACAAATTTTATGAGCCTTCTGTCCTCCGCTACTTCCCCCTTCTCATCTGGTCAATGACATCCCTGACAATGGCGTCAACATCATTTTTCGTCACGAACTTGAAGGGGTTCCAGTAATCCAGGTATTTCTTCAGCATCTCCACTTGTTCCCGCTTCGCGCAGTCCTGGATCTCCTTCACCACCCACAGGATCTTCTCCTTGAGCTCCTGGATGTCCTTCTTCACGTCGGTGATCTCGAGGCCGTAGGCCCTGATCTCCTCGAAGATCACCTTGTTCTTCTGGATCATGTTCTGCTCCGTCACCTGGAGCTTCGACCTCATGTTGGTGAGCCGCTCCTCGAGCATCTTGAGCCGCCGCTCGTTGCTCCGCATGCTTTGCACAAGCTCGTCGCCTGGAGAAGAAGCGCCTCTCTGGGGCCGCGGTGCGCCGGGAGGGAGTGCCATGGCTCCTCTCTCCCGAGTGGATATAAAAGGTTGTGCAATGATTTGGGAGTGGTTACTTAGCTGCCATGCCAAAGATGCGCTGTGCCTCCCGCTCGCGGACCAGGACTTGCGCCGGATGGAGCACGCCCTCCGCTGAAGCCAGTTCGGTGTCGCGCCTTCTTTCTCTCCGGAGCCTATTCAGCGCCCCGAAGTACGATTCCTCAGCCCCGTCTATCCTCCGCATGTGCTCTCGGTAGCGGGCCTCTCCCATGGCTTGCGCTGCCAGGTCATAGGTCGGGCTTGTGCCCCAGCTGTCAGTTTGGGGAGGGTTCATGGGCGTGTCGACCTGCACCATAAGCCCGCGGTAAAACAACGTAACCTGTTCAATCCAGGCTGAACGCTCAGTATGCGGCTCGCGGAGCGTCGGAATGCCGTGCTCTTCATCGATGGCGGCGGATCTCTGCATCAAGTCCGCGAGATCAAGGGGTCCGGCGCGGCTGGCGGCCATCGCCATCTCGCGAACCCGGTTAGCGACAAGCATCGCCATCCGGGTTTGATAGTCGGTGGAAAAGCGTAGTGTCGGGTCAAGCTCAGTCACAGCTTCAAGTATTTTATGGGTCTTTTGCCGCTCATACAAGACAATGGCGTCTACGAGGCTCATAAGCCGGGGAATGCGTGGCGATTTATAACGCTTTCACCTCCACAAAATGCACAATTTACGATGAAAAATCAAAACCTTTATATACCAGTTATATGATAAAATAGATTTCATTAGTGAAGATACATATTATAAATTTTATAATATGTTTGCCAAAGCATCATGTTCAAAGTTCCGCGGAGGCGCGAATACCCCCAACACACTGATTCTGCGCCTTTGCGGGGCTTTTTAGGCAGGATGGCGAAGCCGGCGCGAAAACGCGAGTTTTCGACAGCCAAACCAGCCAGGCGGTACAAGTGAGACAAACAGGAGGTTCTGGAGGGCCATGAAAAAGCCCATTTCCGCCACGATTGACGAGCAGTTAGTCAGCTGGATAGAGTCGCAGTGCAAGGACAAGCTCAAGTATCGCAACAAGAGCCACCTGATTGAAGTCGCGTTGGAATTCTTGAGGAGGAGCAAATGAAGGAGCCCTTCTCGTACGACACAGTGAGGGAAGGCGAGGATACGGTGCTCGTCATCGACTGCGAGGCCTATTCGAGGGTTCCGTCCATAGAGGACGATTCCTTGACGATGGCCCGCACCATCGACATCCTCACGCAGGAGCCCAGCGTCACGAAGATCGTCTATGAGCAGAAGCGCAAGTACGAATATGACTATGAGCAGACGGAAATGCTCAAGGAGCTGGCGCGGCTCTGCCTCCATCTCGTCAAGGCCCACGATCTTCTCTCGTACGAAGCCCTCCCGCCGGAAGCGCGATTATATATCCCGAACTGGTATGCCCAGCTGAAAAGCCTCCTCGGAACAACCTTGAAATCAGATCCCATTGGCGCCTTCGTCGAGTTGCGCCGTCTCGAACGCCAGGAGGCCCTCAACCTCGAGCGCTCTGCGGAACCGGAATACACCCATGTCATGAAGGCCTATATCTCTCTCCTGAAAAAGCTCATCGAGCTGCTCGGCCAGCTTACGCTTGTCAAGCGCGCCAAGGCCTCAGGCCACACTCCCGGCACAAGAGAAATTTATCAGCAGTTCTTCAGGCCGCTCATCAAGCCAGATTTCATGTTCACCCGGCTCATGGCCTCCTATCCTCCGGAAGGCACCGAGCTGGACAATTACTCTCTTCCCAACGGCAGCGAGGTCACCATCTTCGAGATCCCAGGCACGGTGCAGTATCTTTATCATCTCACCCCGCCCGAGTTCCGCCTGGACGAGGACGAGTATGAAATCCTCGACACTGCGAGGAAGATCCTGGCCGAGCACAAGCCCCGGCGCCAGGACTTCATCGACCCCGAGCGCATCCGGCAGGTTTTCTCTAATGTGGGGCGAGATCTGGTGGAGGAGCTGGCCCAGGGCAAGGGCATTCGATTGAAGGAAGCCCAAGTGACCCTCTTGACAGACATCCTCGTCAGGTACACCATTGGTTTCGGCCTCATCGAAGTCCTCCTGTCAGACGAGAAGATCCAGGACATCACCATCAACTCGCCCATGGGTGAGGCGCCCATGTTCCTCGTGCACCAGGATTTCGGCGACTGCATGACGAACATCATTCCCACCCAGCCAGAGGCGGAGAGCTGGGCCTCCAAGCTCCGCCTCATCTCCGGCCGACCTTTGGATGAAGCCAACCCCATCCTCGACACAGAGCTCGTCCTCCCCGGCGCCAACACGAGGGTCGCAGTCATCTCCTCCCCTCTCAATCCTTCAGGCCTCGCATACGCCTTCCGTCGCCACCGCGACAAGCCCTGGACCCTCGCCCTCCTCATCCAGAAGCGCATGCTCGACCCTCTCTCGGCCGGCATCATCAGCTTCCTGATAGACGGCTCAAGGACGTTGTTGATCGCCGGAACGCGCTCCGCGGGCAAGACGTCCTTGCTCAGCGCCGTGATGGTCGAAGTCATGCGCCGCTCGCGGATGATCACGATCGAGGACACGCTTGAATTGCCTGTCTCTCAGCTCAGGAAGCTCGGCTACAACATCCAGAGCATGAAGGTTGCGTCAGCCATGACTAAAGGCACAGCGGAAGTCCCGGCAGATGAGGGAATCCGGACAACGCTAAGGATGGGCGATTCCGGCCTCATTATCGGTGAAGTGAGGTCGACGGAAGCCCGCGCCCTTTACGAGTCCATGCGCATTGGCGCCCTTGCGAATATCGTCGCTGGCACTATCCACGGCGACTCTCCTTATGGCGTGTTCGATCGCGTTACGAACGATCTCAACGTTCCCAAGACCAGCTTCAAGGCCACTGATATTATCATCGTCGCCAACCCCATCCGGAGCCCCGATGGCATCCACAGGTGGCGGAGGGTCACCTCGATCACGGAAGTCCGGAAGCACTGGGAAAATGATCCTTTGTTGGAAAACGGCTTCGTGGACCTGATGAAATACGATCCGAAGGAGGACAAGCTGCTCCCGACAGACGATCTGCTGAACGGCGAGTCGGAAATTCTCAAGGCCATCGCCGGCAGCGTCAAGGAATGGGCGGGCAACTGGGATGCGGTCTGGGACAATATCCTGCTGCGCGCGAAGCTGAAGGAGCTACTCGTCCAGGCCAGCAAGGAGAATGAGGCGCCCGATTTGTTGGAGGCGGACTTTGTTGTCACGGCGAATGATGAGTTCCACAAGATTTCAGACGAGATCAAGGAAGAGACGGGCGCGCTGGACAGCAAGCGCATCCTGTTCCAGTGGCAGGACTGGCTGAGCAGGCAGGTCAAGAGGAGAAAGTTCAAGGAGTAAAAAAGAGGAGGGACAATCATGTGCGTTGATAAATGAGGCAACAACACTGGCGCAAACGGGCGAAGTGTCAGAAATCCTTGGGATTTCTGAGCATGCTCAGAGTTTCTTCGAAACTCTGACATATCTGAGCCCGAGCTTTTTCGGAGAAAAAGCGGTTTGCCGCCAGTAGTGTTGTTGCCGGAAAGTTTTCATCACGCAGCTTGAAAAAGAGAGATGGCGGAAAAAGAGGACTACGCGGAGCTTTTGGAGCGCTACCGCTCCCGGCTTGAAGAAAAACTTGAGGGCAAGATACAGCAGTATGCCCCAACCACGAAGGACTATCAGGAATTCCGCAAGGAGATGCTGCCCCCGCATCTCACCCGCTACGAGCAGCTTTGCCAGCTCTCGGAAAAGCTCATCCGCCTGAAGCCGGATGCGAAAAAAGCGCAGCAGATGCAGAAGGCCATCGAGACCGCGCATCTCGGCATCACCCCTTCTGGAGCTGTCAGCTTCGGCGTGCTCCTTCCCCTCTTCATCGCCTTGGCTGGCGGGCTGCTTACGTTTGTCTTCCTGAACTCTCCGATGTTCGCCACGGTCATGGTGATTCTCGGCCTGGTCCTGATCCGGCCGCTCATCAATCTTCCGATGTATTTCGCCTCCAACTGGCGGCTCCGGGCCAGCAACCAGATGGTGCTCTGCATCTTCTATGTTGTCACGTACATGCGCCATACGTCAAACATCGAGAAGGCCATTGAGTTCGCCGCCGAGCACATGTCGCCGCCGCTCAGCTTGGACATGAAGAAGATCCTTTGGGACGTGGAGACAGAGCGCTACGAGTCTGTCCGGGAAAGCCTCGACGCTTATCTGCAGGGGTGGCGTGAATTCAACATGGAGTTCGTGGAGAGCTTCAACCTTATCACCTCCTCCTTGCTCGAAGGAGAGGAAGACCGCCGTCTTGCGACTTTGGACAAGGCGCTGGACGTCATCCTCGAGGAAACCTATGAGAAGATGCTCCATTATGCCCACAATCTGAAAAGCCCCGTCACCCTGCTCAACATGCTGGGCATCATCTTGCCCATCCTCGGCCTCGTGATCCTGCCGCTCGTCGTCAGCTTCATGGAGGGCGTGTCCTGGCTCCATCTCTTCTTCCTGTACAACATCCTGCTCCCAGTCGGTGTCTTTTTGCTGGGCAAGGCCATCCTGAGCAAGCGTCCAACCGGCTATGGGGACACGGACATCAGCGAGGAGATCCCCCAGTATCGGAAGTTCCGGAACATCCTCATCAAGATCGGGAAAACAGAGCTCCAGCTCTCTCCGCTTTATATCGCGTCGCTTGTCGCAGGGATTCTTTTTTTTATCGGGATCGCGCCCTTGCTCCTCCATCTCATCAATCCTGCGTTTGAGCTGCCTGCCGACCCGGAGGCGAATTTCCACCTGCTCGAGTATCAGCAGGACAAGGAAGGCCGGATTGTCGGCCCCTTCGGCCTGGGCGCAAGTGTCCTGAGCTTGGCCATCACCCTGTCGGCAGGCCTCGGCCTCGGCCTGTATTTCCGCCTCCGCTCCCAGAATGTCATCAAAATCAGGAATAAGACCAAGCAGCTCGAGGATGAGTTCGCCTCCGCCCTGTTCCAGATGGGCAACCGCCTTGGCGATGACATCCCAGCTGAAATGGCCTTTGGGAAGGTTGCGCAGGGCATGCAGGACTCCGCCTCCGGCAAGTTCTTCCAGATGGTGAGCGTCAACATCCAGAAGCTCGGCCTGTCCGTGGAGCAGGCCATCTTCCATCCGCAGTATGGCGCCTTGCAGTATTTCCCCTCGAAGATCATTGAAAGCTCGATGAAGGTGCTCATCCAGAGCGTCAAGAAAGGCCCGAGGGTCGCGGCGCAGGCGCTCACGAACATCGCGCGCTACATCAAGGAGATCCACCGCGTCAACGAGCGCCTGAAGGATTTGATGGCCGACATCATCTCCTCCATGACCTCCCAGATCAAGTTCCTCACTCCCGCCATAGCCGGCATCGTCGTTGGCATCACCTCCATGATCACGACAATCCTCTCCAAGCTCTCCACCCAGCTGAAGAACCTCAACACCGGCGAGGCGGGCGATTTGGGCACAGCCGGCATCACGGATATCTTCGGCCTCGGCATCCCCACTTTCTACTTCCAGCTCGTCGTCGGCCTGTATGTCGTGCAGATCATCTACATCCTCACGATTCTCGCCAACGGCATCGAAAATGGCTCGGACAAGCTGAATGAGCGCTATCAATTGGGTGTCAATCTCATCAGGAGCACCCTGATGTACGTGCTCATCGCCGGCGCGGTGATGATCCTGTTCAACGTGATTGCGTCGCAGATTGTGGCGAAGACAGTCTAGAAACCTTTAAGTAAGGCGCCGAAGAAATCAGTCACATGGACCGGCGCGACTGGTTTGCGGTGGCTTTTGTCATCGTCATCTGGGGCGCACTCCCTTCTGTCGCGAAATTCGCGCTTGCTGAGCTTGACAGCTACCAGCTCGTGTTCTATAACGGACTCATTACCTTCCTCGCGCTCTTCGTGCTTCTCGCATTCAAAAGAAAGCTCGCCCTTCTCAAGCGATACGCATTCAAAGATCATGTGCGCCTCGCGGGCTTCGCCTTCATCGGCCAGTTCCTCTATTTTCTTGTCCGCTACGCGTCTTTTGAGCATGCCCCGGCGGGCCAGGCGCAAATCCTCAACTATCTCTGGCCAGCGTTCCTCGTGCTCCTCTCGGTCCTTTTTCTCCATGAGCCTTTCCATGCCCGCACGTTCTTTGCGCTTGCCCTGAGCTTTCTTGGAGCCCTGCTCGTCGTGACGCGCGGCAATCTCTCGTTCTCGCACCAGTACTTCCTTGGCTATGGGCTTGCGATCCTGGGGGCCGTGTTCTATGGCACATTTTCCGTGCTAGAAAAGAAGCAAAGGTATGAGAAATACTCGAGCACGCTCTATTACTTCGTGTATGCGACGCTCTTTATGATTCCGACTCTCCCCCTGCTCTCCTCTTATATCTTTCCGAAAACTACAGCAGCTTGGTCTGCGCTCCTGTTCCTCGGCGTTCTGGCAAATGCACTGGGCTACGTCTTCTGGTTCACCGCAATCGGCAGGGGGCACACCCCCAAACTCGCGAATTTGATCTATCTCGTGCCCTTCCTTTCGCTTCTGTTCACTTTCTTCATCAACGGGGAGCCGATCCTTCCCTCAAGCGTCCTAGGCCTCTTCTTGATTGTTGGAGGAATCTTGTTGCAGGGGAGAATGTCGGTGCCGAAGGAGCATCAGCATGGTTGAGTTGGCGAATAGTTAACGGAAATTCTTTGCGTTCATGTAAGTACATTCGGAAGAATAGTTTTTTATACGTCGCACATCATGATTCTTTAGGATGGCGAAAAAGTATAAAGTTCTCGTTGAACGTGATGAGGACGGTTGGCTTGTTTCTGAGGTCATCGGGATGCCCGGCTGCCATACTCAGGCGAGAAATATGAAGGAGCTTCGCAAGCGCACGAAGGAAGCCATTCGGGCTTACGAAGATGGCCCTTTAGGAAAAGTGATTACGCTCAACCTTATGATTGAGCGCAATCGCTATGGGGACGGCGGGATTTGAACCCACGACCTCTAGATCTCTGCTCGTCATCGGCTCGCGCCTCATCAGATCTAGCTTCAGTCTAGCGCTCTCCCGCTGAGCTACGTGTATGGTTCCCAAAGCCGAGACTTCAGGAATCCCCATTGCAGCTCAGCAGGACTTGAGTTGCCAGAGTATTTAAATGCCTTTCTCTTCGGAAGAGTTTCGGGTTTTATCCCGGAAAAGATATTAACAGGCACTTCTTTCCTTGAGATTAGATGGAGTCGCTCATCTCTCTAGGTGATGTCCTGGAAACGTATCGTTCTAAAGAAGCTGGGCTAAAAGCGCTTTCCCCTTATGCTCATTGGTTCCCCCTCTTCTCGAGCCCGAAGCTCGCAGGAGTCATAGCGGATCTTATGGGGGATGGACATCTCCAATCAGAACCAAAATGGAAAATAGACTATTGCTCAAAACAGGTTTCCGAACTCAATCGGTTCGAGAATGAGATTTTTACTCTTTTCGGCGTAAAAGGTACGATGCGAAGATGCTCCACGAACCGTTATGAATCTTATCTTCTCAGTGTCTGCAATCGACCTCTTGCTCGAGTTTTGGCCAGTTTGGGTGTACCTTCTGGGCAAAAAGTCCTAAAATCATTCTCTCTTCCTTTGTGGATAGAAGAAAATCCTAAATGTTTTTCTCGCTTTATGAATCGACTCCTGAGCTGCGAGGGTTCTGTGGATGTTTGCGGGAAGGCAATAGAACTTAAGATGGCTAAATCGATTGACCTAATCCCTCAGGGAATTTCATTTTTTGAGCAATTACGTGAGGGAATGATTTCGCACTTTGGGATTACTCCCACGCGACCTTTCCTTGAAAGAGCGCGCTGTGTAAGAAAGGATGGGGTCTTCACTCAAGGCATACGCATGAAGATTAAGCGAGCTTCGGACCTTCCGCTAGTTCAGGAAATGGTTGGCATAGAAGACCCAGAAAAAAGTCGAAAATTGGCACTTCTTTGTCCTTAAATGCCTTAAGGGTACGTGCTTTCAGAGGATCTCCTCTTCAGAAATATCTTCCTTCGGCGGAGCGGCCTCAGCCGGCTTTCCGGTGCCTTTTTCAACCACCGTCAACTTGCCGAACTTGCCTGTCCCCAATTGGAGCTCGCCCTGCCACTCGGAAACCCAGCCGTTCTCGATCTGCACCTTGTCCCCGACATTCACGGTATCCACATCGTCATTCCAGAGTGTAAGGGTAATGGAACCGGAATCGTCCTTCGCCTTCGCGTTGCACACCCTGCCCTTCTTTCCGAACTTCTCGAACTCGCGGGGCGCCGCCTTCTCGACAATTTCCAAAGTCAAGTTCACGTTGCCCTGCCTAGCCTGCAGATCTTTGATTGCCATGCGCGGAAGGAAAGGGGGCCGTTTTATAAAGCTTGCGGGCCATTTTGATGCCCAGGAAAAACCGCCCTATCTCTCAAAAGTATTCAAATGAAGAAAGATGGGCAGTGCCCCTCATCCCCCATAAGCGACCGGGACGGCCCGATAGGCATCTTGTGGAGTCCGTTTTAGGTGAGCGACAGAATCGCTCAACGCTGATAAAAGAGCGCGTTACTTCTATTTAAACTTTCTCATACCAGCGGGTTCTTCCCGCCGTAGAGCGCCTTGAACTTCTTGGTCCTGGCATCCCATTCCAGCGTGAAGACGTCGTTGTTGCAGTCCGTCGCCCGCATCTTCCGGATCTGGATCTCGCGCGTCACCTTCCTGTTCCGGTCGGTAAGCATGATGTGGAGGATGCCGTCGACGAGATAGCTTTCGATGCCGAACCTGCTGTAGCGCGTGTTCTCCTCACTCTCCTCCGAAATCACGAAGCTGGTGAGCCCTAAGTCGCGCAGGAACTCGAACAAATAGAAGATCTCGCTGCGCGGCTCCTTCAGCTCGGTCAGGCTGTAGACTGCCGTGAGGGAGTCCAGCACGACGATGTCGCAGAGGTTCTTCCGTTTGAGCGTCTGGATCATGGACAGGATGCTTTCCACCATGTCGCCGGAAAACCCGAATTTCTGCTTCTGCCCCTTCGGCTGCAGCTGCTTCCGGATCGTGCCGAAATCGACGATGGTGAGCTTCCGGGGCTCGTCATCCTTGAGCCGCGACAGCCCGCGGATGACATCATTGGCCTCGTTCAGCACCTCGATGTTCACCTTCGAGATGTCATAGCCCATCTTCACCATCTGCTTGAGGAGCGACAGCGAGCTCTGCTCGATGCTCACATACACTCCTTTCTTGCCCTGCAGCACCTCGTTGTAGAGCACGTTGAAGCAGAACGTGGACTTCATCGTGCCGGCCGCGCCATAGATGAGGACGATGTGGCCGCTCGGGATGCCCCCACCGAGCGCCTCGTCGAAATGCTCAATGTACGATCCGATGTACTCTTGTTTTCCCATCAGGCCTGCCCCTTTTTTGAGATGAGCTTGAGGTTGAAAAAGTTCAGCTTGAGGTTGATGATGCCATGATGCTCGAGGAAATCCGCCCATTCCTCCACCTGCCGCGGGGAGATGCCAAGGATCTTCGCCGCTTCGCCCGCAGAAATCTTCCCCTTCGTGTCCACCAGGGAGATCAGCCGGTCGGCCTCTGTCTGGATGATGGGCATGCCTCTTTTGCCAGCGGCGGGATATTTAAATGTTTAGATTTTGGGAGGGAAACAGGATTTCAGGGACGAAGGCGGGCGACGGCCTTGCGGCCTGTAGTAAATGACCCCCTTATTAGCAAGAGAAGTCATTTACTACATACAGCGACGGAAACTATTATATCCCTCTTTCCGTCGCTGATTATACTCAGGCAGAGCCTTTGCCGCCCGCCAGGACGACGATGTGGCGTGCCGTAGCCGGGGGTCGGCCCCGCCGGGGTGGCCACGGCACCGCCTTTTCCCAGAAAATGTCCTGAAGCCGCCCGATTTTTTTCAGGCGGTAACCGCAGAACGGCTATATCTTGATGAAATTCGCGAAGAGCATCTTGAAGAGCGTATAGGCCACGAGGCTGATCACGAAGTAGACGGGGATCTTCTTCAGCTCGCTCTGGACATTGCCGTACTTGATGGTGCTCATCAGGAGCACGGAGATGATGGAGCTCGTGGCGGTCATGAGGTAGACGAAGATGTCGAAGTAATGCTGGAAGGGCTTGCCGGTCGAGGAGGACGCGATCTTGAAGGGCACCTCGATTGCGGAGGACGCTTCCGCTGTTCCCGAGCTGATGAGGATGTTCTTCACCCCCTCGATGAGCCCGGCCATCTTGGACGTCAGCGCGAACATCAGCGGCGAGATGATGAGCACGGTGATGGTGATGAAGAGCATGTAGTTCTCCACCTCGCTGGCCAGCTCTTTCCGCGTGTTCTTGATGGTCCGCACGTTGTTGGAGACGTCGTCCAGCAGGCTGGCGATGTCCGAGCCGGTCCTGATCCCTTCGGTCAGGTTGCTGATGACGCGCTTCAGGAGCGGCGAGTCGTATTTCCTGCCGAAGTCCTCCAAAGGCCCGATGAAGTCGCCCGTGGAATACGTCTTCCGCGCCAGTTCATCGACTTCAACTGATAGGATGCCGAAGCGCGGCCGGTTGGCCTTCCAGATGGACAGGTCGAGCGGCAGCCCGGCGCGGTGGTTGGCGCTCACGAGCCGCAAGAACTCAGGCAGGATCTCCTCGAGTTCGCTTCGGCGCTTGAACTTGAGATAATCGAGGATGAGGAGGAAGAGCAGCCAGAGCACCATGAAGATGAGGAAGTAGCCCAGCGACAGCATCACGGTCGTGATGATGAACAGGTAAAGGATGCGCAGCTTGTATTCCCAGACCAACGCGATGAAATACGAGAGGATGCCCAAATCAATGACTGCCGCCGTACTCAGCAAGACCATATATACCACGCGGGCCGGCATCTTGATGCCCGCGAGAAGGAGATACCGTTGCAGGTGCCGGAACTGCTCAAGATAAGGCAACGGCTTCCGCTTGGCGAGCGTGTGCTTCATGATTCCACGACCGGCCTGTTGCCGGAGCTCATGACGAGGAAGAGCAGCTGCATGATGGTGAAGGCAATCCAGAAGCCCAAGATCAGCCCGAGCGTGATGGGCACGCTGAGGAAGATGAGCGCCGCGGCGATCATGGTGAAGCCGATGGTGGGGAGGATGATGGCGACGATCATGTAGAAGAGCGACAGCACGTTCAGCCGCTTGCCGTATTTCTTGAACTCGATCTTTTGGTTCTCCACGATTTCGTCCACGAGCACCTTCAGCGTCGGCGTGATGTCCACGCCCGTCTGCAGGTAATTGAGGATCTGCCACAGGAACACGCGGAAGCTCTCGGAAGGCACCATCTCCACAGTCTCAGTTAAGGCCTCGTCCAGCGCCGTGCCGAGCTTCGCCTTCACGATCACCTCGTTCATGTAGATGCCGATCTCGTCGAAGTTCTTCGCGAGGTTCTGCAGGGCCGAGAACATGCTCGCGTCCGCCTTCAGGTCGAGGATCAGGAAGCGGATCGCCGAGGTGATTTCCGCCTCGACGTTTTTCTTGGAGCGCATGATCGCCGCCTCCGGCAGCTTGATTATGAAGGTGAAGATGGCGAAGAAGGTCGTCGGCAGGGTCACGATGGCAAGAAGGTAGATGGCGTTGCTTCCCGTTGTCTTGGCCACAGAACTGAGCACGAAGAAGATGAGCGCGTGGATGAGCGCCGTCAGGATGAGGGCGGTGCGGAGCGTCTTCCTCACATAATCTTTGTAATAGATGTCCATCCGGGCGATCTTGAGGTTCCGGTTAAGGGCGACAGGATCGTACAGCAGTCCGCGCTTGCGCGCCATCTTAGAAGCCCCCTTTCATCGGTGCGATCAAGTGCAGTGGCAAATCAGGTAGGGCGCAGCATCGAATCCGGGACGCTCCAGGATTCTTCCAGTCCCGGCAAGGGGCTTCATGCCCCTGTTTGCGCGCTGGCCGAGCATAATCTCGGGCTTCGCATGAGATGTCAAAAACCACCTGGCTAAGACTGTCGTAGCGTGGTTTTTGAGCATGCTCAGAAATCTGCTTGCATACCTCGAACTCAATCTG
>JAGVXW010000077.1 GCA_018303575.1 Candidatus Woesearchaeota archaeon | reverse complement strand
CTATGATAACGATCTAGTGCCCCAAGAGATGACCAAGCAACAGAAAAATATTATGGAATTATTTGGAATCCTAATGCCTAAAAGTCTGGGAATTTAGGATCTTCCTTCGCTATCGCCCTACCATCTTCATAGAGAGTGACTTCTTCTATGCCCTGATAATCCAAGGAATCGAGATATCTTATGGTGAGTTTTGTCGTGCGCCTACAGGTGGCCAAGCTGGCCTCGAGCGTCGTGGTTGGCATCGCGTCGCTCCGATAGCCCTCGAAGTTGACCGTAAGCACGTTGCTTTCTGTGGCATTGCCATCCTTATCTGTGGCGACAGCATGATACGTATGCGAACCGGTTGCAGTATGTGTGACTTTATACTCCGTACTCCACCAGAGCCTCTCGGTCTCAGATTTAATGGGCGATCCGTCCTCGTAGAATTCAACTTTTGCGACGCCCGGATGCGCTCCCTCCCTGTCGTCGAATGTAGCCTTGAGTTCAACGGTCTGGCGGCATGAGGGCCTGTTCACAGCCAGTTCGATAGTCGGAGCGTCTCCCACATCAACACCTTTTCCCCCCTAAGATGCCCCCTCCTTAAATAGTTTGCGGAACGTTCTTATTTGAGAGTGGTTTCAGCTTGCAAAAATTTATAATCTCCTTTGCACTCTCCATCTGTATGGGGGCCTGCCTCTATGATCGGATGGTTGGAGTTGAACATCTCCAGCAGGAGATTGGCAACAAGACTGCGGAACTTGGGGCTCTCATACGTGTGACGCGGGAACTGGCCCTAGACGCGCCAGAACCAACCGTTCCTCCTGCCCCCCATATGGACCTCAGCAAGGTGCACCGGCATATTCTTGATGCTACGGACAATCGCTTTCTGGACCAAGCCAAGGACGGAAGCGTCTCCATAGCGGAACGCTATCAAGATTTTTCAGACATCAACGCTGGATGGAGGCTGGATGGAGGCGGTTCTTTCCCAGAAAAAGAGATGAGAAGTACAATGAACGGGTAGACGCCTTCGGCGAACTCCTGGGCTATCTTGACCATTTCAAGACCCGAGGACGATTGGCATTAGACAATTTCGTTTCTGGATTTGTCTCTGGCACCGTTTTGGGTAGCGGGATGGCGTATGCCCTGAGTAGCTTTATTGATTGTTCCCCAGACTCTACTTTGGGGGTACCCCGAGCGCTGGTTCCGCTTTTCTCGGGCGGCTTGGCGGGGTTGCTATCTGGACTCTTCGTTCAAACGCTACAACCGACGGATCATCGCTTCTGGCTAGACAGGGCAGCATATCTGGACACCAAGGTTCGGGAGCACTACTTCGCTCAGCCTGCCAGCACATAGGTTCATTCTTTCTTCGCGAATTCCCTCACGATCTTCTCCATCTTGGCTTGAAGCCGCCTCAGCAACGTGTACACATAGAAAAAGAGCGCCAGCAACACCATGAACCCTGAAATGATTAGCAAATCCATCGTGCGGGTGAGGTTGAATTTCTCCACCAGGAAATCCAGGCTTCCGGGGAAGATCGCCACGCCGGCGAACACGATCCAGAGCACGAGCCAGAACGTGAACTCCTTGGGCGTGAACTCCTTGCGCTTGAAATGCAGGAAAGAAAAGTACGTCATGAAGCCGGCGAAAAACAGCCCCACCACTTGGATTCCAAGCACCATGCTACTGCCTCAGGCGCCACCAGAGCAGACTGACGACAATCTTGATGCCGTCCAGTACCGTGGTGCCCTTGTACTTATCCGAATAGATCGTGGAAATCGCTATGGTGGAGTATTTTAAGCTTTGCCTTCCCGCGCGGGCCAGCATCTCGGACTCCATGCTGTAGCCGGAGCTGTCCCACCGGATCTTGTCCCAGACTGAAGCGTTGAAGGCGCGGTAGCCGCACTGGGTGTCAGTCACCCTGACGCCATAGAGCATCCTGCTCACCTGGAAGATGAACCAGTTGCCGAACTTGAGCACGAGAGGCATGCTCTCCCTGCGCGTGCGGATGCCGCATACGAGGTCTGCTTCATCCAGCGCCTTCAGGAACTTCGGGATCTCCTTCGGCTCGTGCTGGCCATCAGCATCAATCAGGACGATCCTGCCAAAGCCGCGCTTCACCGCCTCGTCGCAGCCGGTCTTGATTGCCGCGCCCTTGCCGAGATTGACGACATGGTGGAGCACGCTCGCGCCTGACGCTTCCGCGACTTTTTTCGTGCTATCGCGAGAGCCATCATCCACGACGATGACGGCGTCGACATAGTTGAGCGTCTCCTTCACGACCTTCCCGACGTGCGCTTCCTCGTCCTTGGCCGCGATGACGGCGCAGGTTTTCATGGGGCCACGCTCGCGTTGCCCTGCCAGTCCACTTTCCAGACCAGGACATGATTTCCGTTGACGCTGAACTGCTCCGAGAAGAGGGAGAAATGCCTGAGCCCGGTAGCATTGAGATAATAGAGCCGCGTGAAGAGGCTCTCGTCGAGCGGCCGGTCCATGAGCGCATACGCCCATCTTTCTCCAGGGATGAGCGCCAGGGCGAAGCCGAGCGTTTTTTCACTATATATTTTTGTCTTCAGGCCCGTTTCCGTCGGGATAGTAATCGCGTCCGGATAAGAAATGCCGGCCAAGCCCTTGATCGAGGCATTAACGGAAGCGAGATTGACCGTGATCGTGGCGGATTCTGTCTGCGTGTTCAAGGGGCATTCCAGCGTAACTTTTGAGACATTCGCGCAAGCGATTGGCGGGGAGCCGAACTGAGGCCAGGGAGCGATCCAGTCATTGGCCTGCGCGCTTGTCCGCAAGCCCCGGGCCTCGAAGACGAGGCGCCTCGCCTCTTCGACAGAAACATTCAGCCGCTGCCGCACTTGTTCTTCAGTAAGCGTTCCCGCCTGCGCCTGCTGATAGATCCAGGCCTTCTTGAAATCCCAGCTGCCGAAGTGCGCCCAAACTTGGGCTTTCTGCACAAGATCGTCGGAGACGATGAAGAACGCTTCCGGAGGAGAGCAATGCGTGTATCGCAGAACCTCATCAGCTGTCGCGGAGTCAGTCTCTCCCATCAATTCTATCCTCGCCTTTTCCCTATCTAGAGCGACAATCCGGTGCAGGATCTCAATGGATTTCAGATTATCCTGGAGCCTGGAGTCGAGGCGCTCAAAGGCAAGGTTGGAGCCGCAGTCGAGCATGCGCAGGATGCCGACAGCTTCTTCCTCATTTTTTGTGAGCAAGGCGTAGCCGACCCAGTGCGCCATGGGCGTGTTCTGCGACGTGCCGTCGAAGGTTGTAGGCCTGTCCGCGATGTTCTTGTACCAGTGGCCATAATCCCACCAGCTGGTGATGATCGCGTCGGGCGCGGATTCCAGCTTAATCTTGTCGAGGGAATTATACCAAGCGTCATTCATCAATGGGACATTGTTGCCGGCAAGGCTTCTGGCTTGGCCGAAGGGCGGAAGGAGCGCGATGAGGAGCAGCGCGACGATAATCGTCTGGGCGACTCCCCGGTTCAGGTGCAGAGCTTGAGCAAGCCAGCCGCCGCCTTCCTTCGCGAGCATGCCGAAGCACACCCCGACGCCGATGGCGAAGACCGGGACCAGCAAGGTAAGATAACGGATGCCCTTGGTGCTGGCATAGATCGTCGCCGCGAGCCAGACCAGGAGGATCAGCGCGAGCAAGACATCCGTCCCTTCCTGCTTCTTTAGTGTCATCCACCCGATCTTGAGGAGCACGGGCAAGGCAAGGAGGGCGATGAACAGCTTCAGCTCCGGCTTGGCGCCAAGGAGGATGATGAACCAGGCCGCAGAGCCAAGCATGAAATATCCGTCTATCTTATCTGGTTCTTTCCTCATCACCGCAAAGGCGATGCCGAGCAGGGCGGCGAGCAGATAGGGCAAGGCCTCAAAACTGATGTTCTCAATAACCTGTTCCAGCGATGCTGGATTCTGTTCCGCGACTGTTGTGAAGACGTTCGGCCAGATGGAGGCGGAGCCAAGCTCCTTGAGCTGGATGAAGCTGAGCGGCGCGGAGACAGCGTCCATCAGCGTCGCCGGACCCGAAATCAAAGCGATAAACAAGGCACCTGAGCCGGCGAAGCCAAGCAAGGCGGGCCAGGGCACGCTTCCTTTCCGGATCAGCGTGTAGGGCACGTAGACAATCGCAGCTCCAAGAATGAAATAGCCCACATACCACCATCCCGCGCCCCAGACGCGCGGGTAAATGCCGAGCACGAGGCCTCCTGTGGCGGCTAAGGTCCAGCTCTTCCACCCTTTCGCGTCCGTCGCCGCGAGGAAGGCCCACAGGATGAGGAGGGGGAAGAGTACATTGTATGCGTCCGTGTCCGCGAAGCCGCCCAAGGTGCGTTGCAGCAGGGCGGGATGGATGCCGACGAGGAAAGCGGCAACAAAGCCGGAAAAGTTGCCACCGACACGGCGCGCGATGAAAAAGGCGGGAAGGGAGCATAACGCTCCGAGAATCACGGGCAAGTAAAACATTGTGGTGAGTAGCTCTGTCCTCGGGGAGAAAAACGTGACAAATGTATGCGCGTAGGCCGCGACATACGCGTGGAACATGTCAGGAGGCACCGGTCTCCCCAGGGGAGCGTACATGTGATCGTCCCAGGGCACGCAAGACTTCGAGTGTTTCGCGCATTCCTCCCGCGTCTCTGGATTCCTCAGCGTGTCTCCGGGATGGCCGTTCTCGAGAATATTCCTCGCATGCAGCATCCAATATTCAGGATCAATGCCTGTCAAATACGTCTGGCCGTCGAGCTGGAACTGCTCACGGAACTGGCGCGAAATTTCTTCCTGCTGCGCCTCAACCTGCGCGCGGTTCTGGCGCTTGTATGCCTGGAACTGCTGCCTCGCCTGCGCCTCGATGTTCTGCGGCGGCAAAGTGGGATACTGCGACTGGATGTTTTCGGCGATCTGCCGGACATAGAAGTTCTCGACGTAATTCTTCGCCTCTGTTTTCATGATGGGCACAGACGCGGGAAGCGCGCGGAGCCAGATGCCGGCGCCGAGCACGAGGACAAGCAGGATGATCACTTGGGCGGCAGGATGCGTCAGCCTTTTTTTCGCCTTCCCCAATCCTTGCTTGAGAGACGAGAAGTCAAGAGACTCCGTGTCTTCCGTCTTCTCCTGCGGCTTCAACATGCCGGAGAAGAAGGATTTCGCCTTGGAGAAATCAAGCGATACTTCCTCATCTTGCGCGGATGAAGGTTCGGTTTTCGCATGAAGCGGCTTTGATTCCCTTGGCAGCGGCCGCGCGGATTCTTTTTTCCCTTCCAGCGATTCCGCCTTCTTCCTGAACCAGGATTTGATCTTTGAGAAGTCAATCTCGTCGTCTTCCATCCTTCCGGAGGGGCTGAGGTTGTTATTTAAAGCTTATTGCACTAGCCAGACGCTTCGCACCAACTTTTTGAAATTCATAAAAGAAAAAATAGAACGTAGATGCTCCGAAAGAGCATGTTTTTCTTGCCGCCTATAAGTATATTACTAAAGGATGGAATATCTGATTTGCTATCCATCAATGGTTACTTTTGGAAAGGTTTAAAAATATCAGGCTCTTTCGGGCACAAATGGGGGTTTTACGATGAAACTGATGGTCCTGTTCATGGCCCTCCTCGCTGTGGGCATGGTTTCTGCAACGGATTCGCTTTGCCCTGCCGGCGAGGTTCTCGATCAGCAGGA
>JAGVXW010000066.1 GCA_018303575.1 Candidatus Woesearchaeota archaeon | reverse complement strand
CTTTGATTGCCTCTGCAAAAGCAATAAAGAGCTTGGGGTCTTCTATACCGCCATGCATCAGATGCACGCGCTGCATTCGGACATTCTCTCCATGCCGTTCCACATCAGTATACTTCCTATCCGAGGGTAAGTATGAAAAGGTTGAGTATGGGAGCATGGCTTGCGCCATTTGCTCTGCGATTTTCGTGGTTAAAGGCGAATAGATAAAAGCTCTGCCATGAGCTTGGATGCGATGGGTTTCTGAAGCAGGAAAAAGCTGGACAGCGCCCGTTTGCGCATCTACAAGCGCGAACCCGCTTTGCTGCACACCTTTAGGAGGTCCAGACAACCTATCAGGAAGGGCTTTGCTGCACACCTTTAGGAGGTCCAGACAACCTATCAGGAAGGAATGCAGGGCTTTCTGCTTTGTAGTGGGCGACGTACGCTTTCATGGCTTCATCTCGTTCCTTTTGCTACATTTTCTTGTATGAAAGCAAGATCCTCATCATTGAGGGGGGAATATACTGTTGTTATCAGTCCGTGTAAATACCCAAATTCGAAGCTCTCCCGAGTGGAAGGTAAATTCCATATGGGCAGGCGAAGAAGCTCCTCTAGACCAGCTAGGTTTGAAGTAGGCTCATCTCCGAAACGGCGCCGCCCTAAAGAAAACCTCCTAACGCTATCGCCTTCAAAAACTGCAACGCCCACTTGCTGGGGTTCTGAATCTATCGGAAAGCGAGGTCTCACTTCATATTTCGCGATTGTTCATCGCCTTCCATTTCTCATCAAATAAATCCTGCAAAGTGGAAGCGAAATACGGCGAATGCAACCACACGGCGATGTCGTAATCGGGATGGGCTGAATCATCCTGGAGCATGAGCGTTACTTCTTTCTTGTCGGAGATGCAGAGCCTCCCGGTCAAGGCGGAATGGCGCACCTCGGCGACCTTCGCGTATTCTGCGACGAGCGGCTTGATTTCTGGAGTCACTTGCGTGGCAATCCTAATGGAAACGCCCTTCCTCTTGAGCTCCCTCAAAGCCGGGAGGAGGAAGACCTTGCGCTTCAGGCCTTCGGGGGTGGTAAGCAGGGTGACGCTCTGCTTGGCTTTCGCGATGCGAGATTCGAGATGATGATAGAGATTGTCCCTTCCTGAAATGGAGGCTGTGAGCTCGGAAGGCTCGACCAGTTCGACACCCTTCTCATGGAGCGCAGACAATTCAGAGAGCACAGAGCTTTTCTTCAGCTCTTCAAGCACTTTGGCCTGCTCCTCGGCTTCCTGCGCGACGCGGAGCTTGACCCTGTCCACGACCTGCTCAGGCGGAACAGCGACATAAGTAATAGGCTTTCCGAGCTTGCGGAGGATAAATCCCTTCTTCTCAAGCGTCTCGAGAACGTCATACGCCCGGCTGCGGGGCACATTGGCGATGTCTGACAACTCTCCTGCCGTGGAGCTGCCCCTGGAAAGCAAAGCAGTCCAGAGCCGGGACTCGTAGCTGTTGAGGCCGAAATCCCTTAATTTGAGCAAAAAGTTCTTTTGGACGACCATGCCCAGAGAATCTTTCTTAAGTTTATAAAGGTTTCCCCATTTGCTACTTTAAAATGATAAATTTTGAGCTCCAAGGCCTTCCAGAGGAAGTTAAGGGGGTTTATATAGGCAAAGCTGGGTATTCGCCTAACGGAGTATTTATAAAGAGAGGCCTATTTATAACGGAAAAAGGGATTTTTAAAGGCGCAGTCGGCCGCTGGGGGCGGCCGGGAGGGACCTCATGCCCAAGAAGCCTGTTTCGAAGGAGAAGAGGGACATCAAGATTGTCAACATCGTCGTCTCCACCTCGCTGGAGCATGACATCCCTCTGGAGAAGATGGCCGCCACCTTGTCCAACACCGAGTACAACCCGGAGCAGTTCCCTGGGCTTGTGATCCGGATCAAGGAGCCGAAGACGAGCGCCCTCATCTTCAGTTCTGGAAAAGTTGTCTGCACAGGCGCGAGGACCCTCAAAGAAGTGGAGGAATCCCTTAAAAAAATCATCAAGAGCCTTGAAAAAATCAACATCAAGATCAAGGTTACGCCGGAGCTGAACATCCAGAATATCGTGGCCTCGGGGAGCGTAGGAATGGTGCTGAACCTGAATACTTTAGCCATGAAGCTCGAGAACACGGAATACGAGCCGGAGCAGTTCCCTGGGCTTGTGTACAAGCTCCGCGAGGCGAAAGCGACCTTCCTGCTGTTCTCCAACGGCAAGATCGTCTGCACAGGCACGAAGAGCGAAGAGGAAGTGTATAAAGCAGTAGACTTGCTCGTGAGCAATTTGAAGAAGCTCAAGTAACGCTCATCCGTTTATAGAGCCGGAAACTTTCCGGATTTTCCGCCGGAAAGGTTATGAAGAGAGACACACTCCCTAGATAGGAGAATGCCCCATGGACGCGCAAGAGCAGATCCAAGGTTTCCAGGATTTCATAGAGACGAGCCTCAAGGAAGCCCTGATCGAGCAGCTGAAGAAGGACAAGAAGTTCCTCATTTTTGACGCGGCTGAGCTGCAAAAATTCTCCCCGGATCTCGTGGACGATTTATTGGAGAAGCCGGAAGACACCATCAAGGCCGCGGAAATTGCGATCGAGCAGTTCGACATGCTGGGCGAAGTGCGGGGATTCAAGGCAAGATTCGCTAACCTGCCTGCCAGCGTGAAGTCGATGATCCGGAACATCCGGGCGAAGCATCTGGACAAACTCTTGCTTATCGAAGGCACGGTCAGGCAGAAGAGCGATGTAAGGCCACAAGTGACGAGCGCAAGATTCGAGTGCCCAAGCTGCGGCACGCTCATCAATGTTTTGCAGCTGGAGCAGAAATTCCGTGAGCCGGGGATGTGCGGCTGCGGAAGGAAGGGAAAATTCAGGCTGCTTGAGAAGGAGATGGTGGACGCGCAGGGCATCGTGCTAGAGGAGGCTTCTGAGGACTTAGAGGGGGGGGAGCAGCCCAAGCGCATTAATCTCTTACTTAAGAACGACCTCGTGTCGCCGATTTCCGAGAAGAAGACCAACCCCGGAAGCAGGATACGGTGCGCGGGAATTTTGAAAGAGGTGCCGGTACTCGCTCGAGATGGGGGCAAGCTCATCCGCTTCGACCTGATGATCGAGGCGAACTCTGTGGAGGCGATCGAGGAGGACTTCTCGACGCTGGAGATCTCGCCTGAAGAGGAGGAGGAAATCCTGAACATCTCCCGCGATCCTGATCTCAACAACAAGCTCATCAGCTCCGTGGCGCCGAGCATCTACGGCCATGAGAAGATCAAGGAGGCAGTTTTGATGCTCATGGCTGGCGGAGTAAGGAAAGTGAGGGACGATGGGTCGGTGACAAGAGGGGACATCCATGTCTTGTTGATAGGCGATCCGGGCAGCGGAAAATGCCTTCATGAAAGCACAAAAGTCATGCTGGGGAACGGCGACATTGTGCCCATACAGGAACTTTCTGGAGGGTCTTTCATCTCTCTCCCCGAGTCTTTTGTTGTGCCTTCGCTTCAGCTGGATGGAAGCCTGGAAAAGAGCTTCGCGACAAAAGTGTGGAAAAGGAAGAGTGATGAGAATCTTCTCAGAATAAAAACGAGGATAGGAAAGGAGCTTTGGGTCACAAAAGACCATCCGCTGTTTTATTGCGATGATGGATATATCATCGGGAAGGAAGCCAGGAAGTTTTCTGTCGGCGAACGGATAGCGACCCCGAGAAAGATCGCTGTTTCGGGCGCCTTGCAGATGATCCCGATATTTACTCCAACATACGCTCGCAATTCCCATAGACTGATATTCCCCGCAATCGTAACCGGGGACTTGGCCCGGCTTTGCGGCTATCTTTGCGGCGATGGATATCTTGCCTACTCCAAATCAAGCGGGGAACTGAGTATCACGAACAACGACGCTGACACGCTGCAAGACTTCACAAGCCTTATGCGGGGAATCTTCCATGCCGATGTCAAAGCGAAGAAAACATACCATGGAAAAACCGCGCAGGAGCGATGCGTGAACTCGAAAGCGCTCCTTGGTTTTTACCAACAAAACTTTCCTGAACTGCTCGGGGGGGCGAAGAACAAGAAAATCCCTCATGTGATCCTGCGTTCAAGAAATGAAGTCCTCGCAGAATTCATCAGGGGGCTCTTCGAATGCGACGGCCATATCAACATCAACAAAAGACAGATTGAGTACTGCACCATCAGCAAGGCTCTCGCTGATGAGATTCAGTATTCCCTGCTGAGGTTCGGGATTGTCTCGCTCTTGAAGAAGAAGCTGAAATGCGCGACCAATTCGAAAGAAAGGCGGATGGTTGAATGCTATGAACTCATCATCTCCGGAGCATTCGCTGATGCCTATCTTGAAAAGATTGGATTTGTCTCGGGGAGAAGAAGGAATAAAGTTACAGAGCTCAAGCGCGCTTTCACAACGCACAATACCAATATCGACTTGATTCCTGGAATCAATGGCCTTCTCAAGCGCATCCGGAACGAGGAAGGCCTCCTGCAAAAGGAAATGGGCCTGACGAGAAGCAGCTATTGCCACTTCGACCAGAACAACCGGCTCCCGAGCGTGAGGACTGTGCAAAAGATGTGCATGCATCTGAAGGGCAGAAAAAATAAATCCGTCCAACTCCTTGAGCAAATCGCATTTGCGGACATCTTCTGGGACGAGATCCTCTCGATTGAGGAAGTTAAGAATGAAACGGCCTTTGTCTATGACCTTGAAGTCGCGGCCACTCACAATTTTGTCGCCAATGGTGTTGTCGTGCATAATTCGGCGACACTGAAGCGCGTCGCGAAGATCGCTCCGAAAGGAAGGTTTGTTTCGGGAAAAGGCGCTTCGGGCGCTGGGCTCTGCATCGCTCCTGATTCGCTCCTCTGCACCAACCCCGGCGGCATCGAAGCCATTGGGAAGGTCGTGGAAAGCAGGCTTACCCGGCCGGAAGAAGTGCGAAAGGGAATCTGGAAACAGGAGCATATTACAGATATCAACGTACAGAGCATGTCGCCTGATCTCAAGCTGCATTCCCAGCATCCTGCTGCAATTTGGAAGCTCCGTGCGCCGGATTTCCTCTATGAAATAACGTTGCGCGGCGGCAAACGCATCAAGATGACAGCAAATACGCAGCTCTATACTCTGGAGAAGGGCAAAGCGCAATGGAGAAAGAGTTGCGAGCTGAGTGAAGGAACATATGCAGCTACTCCAAGAATGCTTATTGGGGGGGATATAGAGATTCTTCATCCTTCACAATTGATTAAATCAAATCCTGCAGTCTACGGAGTAAAGCGGATTGTCAATGAGGCTACGAGGGCCCTTACAAGGCACTATGGAACATTGCGAGCTGCGGCCAGGCATCTGGGCGTTGCCGAGGGCGCGCTCTACCCTTACTGGAGAAAAGAGGGAGCAAGGGGCAACATCCGGCTCAATGACTTCAAAAAGATCTGCGCTGCTGCTGAGATTGATTGGAGGCCTTACGTTACGCAAGTCGCCTTAGAGAAGGGAAAAACACATCTCTTGCCTGAAACGATGGACAAAGAGTTCCTCTATGTCGCCGGGATGATCGCTGGGGACGGCGATATCCATAAAAAAGGGTCAAGCTATAGCATCCGCCTCTCTGGCAGCGAGCCAACGCTTCATCAGGCCTATAGGAACCTGCTTGCAAGGATGCGCCTCAATTATGATATTCAATCGGGCAGTGCTGCCCGGCCAGAGGCCACTCGGGCGCATTCCAAGATTTTCGCTGAGCTCCTTGGATCATTAGGGATTCCTCCCAGCCCCAAATCGCATCGTCTGGAATTCGGAAGCAGGTTGTTGCATCTTTCTAATGAGCTGCTTGCCGGTTATATTTCTGGGCTCTACGATACAGATGGCTCTGTCCAGATACGGGAGGACGGCTCGGACTGCATTTCCTATACTTCCGCATCCGAAAGGTTTGCGAGGCAATTGCAACTGGTGATGCTGAGATATGGCATTCACGCGACCATCAGGAATAGAAAGCCTAGCTTAGGCCACATCAAAGGCAGATATGTAAAATGGGAAGTGGAAATCAGAGGCGCTGGACAAATCGGGAATTTCGCTTCGCATTTCAAGCTGCGCCATCCCAAGAAAAATGCTATTTTGCGGAAAATCATTACGAAGGCAAGGACAGAGAATACGAATACGGATGTCATCCCGGGAATCGCGGTCCGCATCAAGGAAGCGCTCCAGATTGAAAAGATTCCTCTCAGAAAAGCGGGCTGGCATCACAACCTTTCTCGAGATCGCGCGCTGCGCCTTGTAAAGATGCTGAGAAGCCCGCCTCCTGATCTTCTTCAATTGGTCCAGAGCGACATCTATTGGGAACCGATCAAGACGATTCGAAAAATCCGGAGCGAATCTCCTTATGTTTACGATCTTACAGTCGAGAATTCCCATAATTTTGTTTCCGAGGGCATTTTGGTGCATAATACTGCGGCAGTCGTGAAAGATGAGTTCATGTCTGGGTGGAGCCTTGAGGCCGGGGCGCTCGTGCTCGGCAACAGGGGAGTTGTCTGCATCGACGAGCTGGACAAGATGAGCACGGAGGACAGGGACGCGATGCATGAGGCGCTGGAGGGGCAGAGCTACCATCCTGACACGGAGATGACCTTTGCCGACGGAAGCGTCGAGAAAATCGGGACCTTTGTCGACAGGCTCATGGAAGCTGGAAAGGTGGTGAAGGGTGTGGATACCGACTTCCTCTTCGATGAGGATGTGAAGCTCGCCTCGACGGATTTCCACAAGAATTTCATCGCTTCTTCCCAGCGCATCAGCAGGCATTCCGCTCCCGAATATTTCTACGAGATTTCGTACAGCCATGGAAGGAAAATCAAAGTGACTCCCGAGCATCCGGTCTTTGTCTGGCACGAAGGAAGGATCCGCGAACTTCCCGCAGCGCTGATCGCTCCGGGCATGCTTGCGCCGGCCCCGACGGTGCTTCCTGCGACAACTCGCAAGGTTACACTCAAATCCATTCCTGAATCTGATCCGAGACACAAGAAAATCAAATTCCCGGAGAGCATGACGCTGGAATTAGGAAGCCTTCTTGGCTACATCGCGACTGAAGGGCACTCTTATCACAACAAGAAATTGCGTTACGCTGAAATCGGGGTAAGCAATACTGACACCGATATCGTGAAGGAGGCCCAGCATCTTTTTACAGCCATCTTTAAGACTTCAATCAACACGAATCTCCAGAGAAAGGAAACAAGAAAAAAAGCGACGAAAGATCTCTTCACGGTGCGGTGCTGCTCCCAGCCGCTCCATTCCTTCCTGAAAGAGAATTTCCCTGAACTCATGCATAAGGCTCCACAAAAGCGGGTGCCGACTGCAATTCGGACTTCGGCGAAAGAGATTCAACTCGCTTTCCTCCATGCCGCATTCAAAGGCGATGGATTCGTGGACAGCTCTGATGTTGGATATTCAACGTCAAGTTACGGCTGCGCGAAAGATTACCAAGACTTGCTTTTGCAGCATGGCATCTGGAGCGCGATTCGCGAAGAGAAGCGTGGGGAGAACTCCTATTACAAAGTCTGGGTCTCGGGAAGGAAGAGCAGAAAGTCATTCCTCAATCTCATCGTACGTGACGATCGAAGGAAAGCACGTGTTGAGAAGTTATGCGGGATAGGGGAACGCAAGAGAAACGAACGTGACCCTGTGCCTCCAGAGCTTGTGAAACGCGTCAAAGACCTTTCCTCAGAACTGGGCCTTGATACTGGCTATTTCTATAAGATTCTCGCCTCGGACCAGAATTCGACGCGGGAAGTCGTACGCGAAACACTCCTGAAAATAGAGAAAAAAATGACCGCTGCTAAGAACTCTTTTGATTCAAAGAGCTCCAGAATGTTGCGAAGGAATTGCCGTATCGAAGCCAAAACCTTGAGCTCAAAGCTGAATCTGTCGCCCAGCGCGCTCTATTACGCCGAAGGGCATCAGCAGAGCTCTTGCTATGCGCTCCTTTGGGATGAAACCAAATTCTTGGCTGAGGAAAAAATCCGCAGACTTGAGCAGGAGCTGCGCCAGCTCTCCCGGCTCATCTCTTCTGAGATACGTTTCGTTCGGATTACAGATATCAAAAGAGTTCCAAATGAAGGGGTGCCGTATGTCTATGATGTGACGGTCATGCCTCATCAGACGTTCCTGAGCGAAGGACTGGTGCTGCACAATACCGTCACGATTTCAAAAGCCAACATCCAGGCCACGCTGCGCTCCGAGACAACTGTTTTGGCGGCGGCTAACCCAAAATTCGGAAGGTTCGACCCGTATGAGATCATCCCGAAGCAGATCGAGCTGCCGAGCACGCTCATCAACCGCTTCGACCTCATCTTCCCGGTACGAGACTTGCCGAACAAGGAGAAGGACGACAAGATCTCTGGCTTCATGCTCCACCTGCACCAGAGCCCGGAGTTCGTTGTCCCGAGCATCGACGGGAGGCTGCTCAGGAAGTACTTCGCCTATGCGCGCCAGAGAGTTTTCCCCAAGCTCAGCGACGACGCGGTGAAGGAAATCCAGAGATACTATCTCAAGATGCGGAGTTCTGGGAGCGAGGAAGGCGGCATCAAGGCCATCCCCATCTCGGCGAGACAGCTGGAGGCGCTCATCCGCATGTCGGAGGCGAGCGCGCGCCTGGCGCTCCGTGACACTGTAACAGAAGAGGACGCGAAACGGGCGGTGGAACTGATGCACTACTGCCTCTCGCAGATCGGCATCGACCCCGAGACAGGGGCGATCGACATCGACCGCATCTCCACGGGCATCTCCGCGAGCGAGCGCAGCCACATCGCGACCATCAAGGACATCATTGTTGAGCTGGAGAAGGAAGTAGGCAAGACCATTCCTTTAGACGACATCCTGGACCAGGCGAGGAGCAAGGGCTTTAGCGAAGACCAGGTGGACGAGACGCTTCAAAAGCTGAAGAGAGCAGGCGATATCTTTGAGCCCCGACGCGGATTCATCAGCAGGATCTAGGCAGCGCCATCCGGCGGTGAAGGTGCCGCTGCGCTTCGTGCTCACCGCACAAGTGATGGAGCAGCCTGACGGCCCGAGCTATCTCGCGCTTGGCGAGAAGAAAGTCTACCGGGTGAACGTGCTGGCGGTTGTTGTTGACGCGCAAAATGACCGGACGTTTTCTGTCGACGATGGCACCGGGAAAATCGGGGTGAGAGGATTTGAAGCGTTGCCCAAGGTTGCGGTCGGTGACCTGGTGCTGCTGATCGCGCGGCCTAGGGCGTATGGAAGCGATCGCTATCTGGTACCGGAGATTGTCGCGCCTACAACGGAAACGTGGATGCGCGTCAGGAAAAAGGAACTGGAAGGATTGGCTTTGCCTGAGCCGGCTGTCATTGAAGAAAGCGTGCTGAAGGAGGAGATCATCGAAAGGCCGCATGAGAAGATCCTTGCCTTTATCCGCTCGCAAGATTCCGGCGCCGGGGTTGCGGTTGAGACAATCATGAACGAGACCGGAGCGACGGAGGAGACGGTGCAGCTGCTGTTAAAGGAAGGGGAAGTGTTTGAGATCACGCCGGGGAGATACAAGGTTCTAGAATGACTTACCTTCTATAGATTATGATATACGGGATGCCGGCGATATGAAGAAGATCCTTTTCTGAGATCTTGCCGCTTTTCACCAGAATGCCTGTGGCTTCCGGGCCGACACCATCCAGAATGTACGCCTCATCAAGCACTTTCAGGAATTCCTGGCCTGAGATGGGCGCGCCTTGATAATAGGCCGCGGCCAAATCGAGCTGCTTGTCTCCTTCACTGATTTTTTTGCCGAGGAGCTTCTGGTCGCAGACGACGAGCACCAGCTTGCCGTCGCGGACATGGCGCTTGGCGAGAATCATCCCCGGCCTTTCACCGGATACTTCGTTCCGCAGGCGGTGCACTTCAGATAGGCAAGGTTGTCTTCCTTCAGCAGCTGCGTGTCCGGCTTGCCGCATTCCCGGCAGAGCACGTACTCATGCGCATACTGCCGGATCTTCTCGTTGATCTTTATCGCCGGCACTTTTGCTCCAATGAGCAGGCCCTTGGGCTTGAGGCTTCCGGGAGTGGCCAATTCCTTGAGAACAAACTTGAGCAAATGCTCCGGCTCCCTTCGAAGAGTGGACGCGATCTGCCGAAAATTGCTGATGACGGTGATATTGCCCTGCAAATGGCCTATCACCTTTGGAACCTCAAAGCGCTGCTTCTCGAATGAGCTCTCCGGCAGGCTGTGCATCGCTTCCTTCAGCATCTCGGCGTATTCCATGCGAAAAAGAAGCGCTGGGAGATATTTAAAACTATGCCACCTGTACGCCGCCGATCCAATGCCATTTAGAATGGCGCTGGACGGGCAACATACTTGTTGCCCTATGCGACACCCCGATGGGGCATCCCCCGTCGCATCCAGCGCCAGCCTAGCATACTGTGTTTTCCACAATGCTTAAAAATCCCCTTGGCAAAAGGGGAGCATGGTCATCGAGAGCCTGCTCTACCCGGCGAAAGTGGAGCGGCGGCCCTGGCAGATGTTCTTCATGGGGCTGCTCTACAACACGATCGCCGTGTTCCTCGCGCTCTGGATCTTCAACAAGCAGGCCTCCTTCGCGGCTGTCTTCTTCACGGTGCTCGCGGCTGTGCCGCTCATCTACAACACGCTGAAATATGAGGAGGCGAAGGACCTCAAGACCGACTCCGAAAAAGTGCTGCTGCATGAGCACAACCGGGCGATCTGGGTGCTCAGCGCGTTCTTCCTGGGCGTTGTCCTGTCCGCGGTGCTCTGGTACGTGCTGCTGCCGCAGGACACGATGAACTCCGTGTTCGCGGAGCAGATCCGGACCATTTCGCAGATCAACAACCAGGTGAGTTCAAGCGTCACCGGCTTCGCCGCGACCTCCGACGTGCTGTTCCGCATCTTCTTCAACAACCTCAAGGTGACGATCTTCACCGTGCTGTTCGCCTTCATCTACTGCGTCGGCTCCGTGTTCATCCTCACCTGGAATGCGACCGTGATCGCGACAGCAATCGGCAACTCCATCCGGTCCGGGATTGCGGAGGCGGCCGCCAGCGTCGGGCTGGCAAAAATCGCGGGTTATTTCGGCGCGTTCTCCTATGGGTTCCTGCGCTACGCCATACACGGCGTCCCCGAGGTGCTCGCGTATTTCTATGCCGGCATCGCAGGCGGGATCATCTCCATCGCCGTGATCCGCAACCACTTCTCCACGCCCCATGCCTCCACTCTCCTGCTCGATGTTTCTGAGCTCTTGTTGATCTCTTTAGGGTTTCTTGTTGTGGGTGCGGTGTTCGAAGTGTATGTGACGCCGGCTATCTTTTAGATGGATCTAGGTTCAGGCAATTGATTCGCGCCAGTTCATGCACTTGAATTGTTCGCCGAGGCTTTTTTTCCGTACGCTTCGAAGGCGGTGTATTTTTCAGGATGAAGCCCCAACGGCTGATTATTTGGGAATTGCACTGGAATATGAGCGAGATGCACTAAGAAATGCGCAAGATTATCGGCCCGATTCACGAGCGGGTAACGCCGATCCGCCCGGTCTTCACCAACGATACTCACTCCCTCATATTCCGGGCCAAGCACAGTGTGTACCTGCGCTACTTGTTGCGGCCAAAGGTTTCCATCTACAATCACTCTCTCTGGGCCTTTGGTATTCGCAATACATTCCACCAAAGAAATCGCAATGATTCCCCTGTGGCCATAAGTGTAGTGATAATCAGCTGGAATTCTGAGGAGGTGATACTCGCGGCCACGCAACTCGTGCCATGGCGGGTCTCTTGTGGCTTTCCTTTTCTTCTTGATTTGGTTTTTGAAAAGATCGGGTTCATAGGACGAGACCACGCCGACCACGAGGACGTACGATCCTGCCTGGGGGAAGTTTGGGCTCTCGCTTTCATCAATCCCTAGAAATTTTCCTTCGAGCATCTTATCCAAACCACTTCCCCAGGCCTTCCTGCTTCTCCTTGTCCTTGCCGAACATGCTTTCTACTCTTCTCTTTGTGAGCTCGAGGCTCTGCTGGAGATAGGCGGGGACGTTGTAATGGTGGGCGAGGCTGAGCGCGGGCTCGAGATACTTCACGATGCTGCCCTCGGAGATCGTGAACAGCAGCCTGCCCCCGCACTGCGTGCATTTGCCGATGAGGGGGGGCCTGCGGAACTTCTCGTTGCAGTTGACGCACCTGAATTCCTGCTGGGTGAACTTCCTTAGATTCCCCCTGATATCGCGGATGAAGTGCTTCTCAATGACAATCCGCGCTACTTCGGCCTCGTCAACAGCGCGGATCTTGGCAGCCAGGGCCATCTGGCCGCGGAGCTTCTCTTCCATCGTTGGGAGAAGCTTGTAGGCGGAGCAGAGCACGCCCTCGTTGATGCTTGAAACGGGATGCGTGAACCGCGCCCCCTCGTATTGGGCCGGGGTCTTGAGGTGGCGGCCGAGCTGGTCGACCTTGACTTCCCAGGGCATGGCGAACCGCTGGGCCGCTTCATAGAGCTCAATGGGATAGCTCTCAGCGATGTCGACGTCGAAGACCATGTCGTCGACTTCGGCGGGGGTGAGCCTGGAGGTGAGCACAAGAGGCGCGTCCTGCGTCGCGCCCCTGCTGTTCGGCAGATAGGTTCTCGAGAAATTGAGCAGAGCGTCCATGAGCAGGGTGACGCAGGCTTCATCACCGTCGCAGTTGTGCACGAGGATGTCGTTAGCAAAGAAATTATGATCGACCTCCACATTAAAGCAGTAGCTTTCCTTCTCCCCCCTATGCTCGATCGCCCTGATTTTAGGGTAAACATACTGCTCATCATGTTCAATGCGCATGCCTTTTGGCTTTCTTGCGGCGAGCGCGCGCAAAATAGCGTTTTTCCTTTCTGAGATGAACCCTATCTGAGCAAAACGCGATACGAAATCAGAGGGAATGATGGCTTTTGTGATCTTGAATAGTGGGATTTCCCGCCTCTTTCTCGCGTAGAATGCTTTTACCGCGGGACCTGGCTCCTTCTCATATCGATAGAACTTTACATAGATCCCAAATCTTGAGAGGGCAAAACTCAAATCATGCGGCAGGCCTTCGCTCACCGTATCGCAAGCAACCCGCGTGTCAGTAAGACTTACGCTCCCGTCTCCCTCGAAGTACCCCCTCAAGAGCGCCGCAAGTTTTTCTTTTTTGAGAGTTAGGAACCTTCCGGGAATTCTCTTGTCATGAGCGTTGGCTCCTGCTGACAAATACTCTTTGAACAGTTTATAGAGCAACTTGGACGAAAATACGACCTGATCTTTATTCTCATGGGAAGGCCTCAGGCCCAAGCGCGAGAGAAATACTTTCTTGACTTTTCCTTTTGTGAATTCATTTCCAGCTATGGATAATTGGTAGAGCCCCTTCTTTGAATCATTTTTTCTAACATAGCCCCCTGCGATGTACAATCCTACAATCTCTAGAAATTCCTGGTCGAGCGCAAGATGTAGGGGGAGTTCTACAATGTCCCTCTTGATAGCGATTCTGGCGCAATCTGGCAGGTCTGCGAGAGTTTTTCCCTGTTTTTTCAGAAAGTCCTTGACCCAAGCGAGCGGATAGCTATCCCGATAGACATAGTTACGGCGGATGCTTTGCTTTTCGAAGCCATTAAGATACTTCCTGACATGCCTCAGCATGACATCGGGGCCATCGCCGAGGGCTTCCGGCAGGAAAATCCCGGCGATGTCTTTCTCCTCAACCTGCCGCTTGTAGGCAACCACCAATTGGTCTCCTTGTTTGAGTTCCTTTGCTTTCCTTTCCCGCATGCCCTTCGTGTACATCTTGTGCCCATCTGTTACTTCGATCTGCCTTCCATCCTCAAGCGAGATTTTAAGCATGCTTGCTGGCTTGTGCTTCGACACTGATGAGATATTCTGGAGATCTCTTTGGGAGAATGTGCGCAAATTCGATGTCTGCTTGCCCAGTGTTCCATGGTTGTCCAACTTTTTATCCGGGCGGAGCCCCTCGATCACATTTCCAATCTGATCTATCGACCACTTGCCCCGCTCCATCGCAGAGACATACGTTCCCTGCCCCAGGCAGTCGCGCCTCGTTGCTGCATGCAGCATAGGATGCGCATAGAATCCTTGCGTCCTTGAAAATCCCAGGATCCTGCCGACGATGCCCGCTGACGTGTGGGGCGCGAGGGCGATGACGAGCTGGCCGATCAGATCCTCCTTTTTCTTCGCCTTGTAATAGGGCCCGGCCTTGTAGAGGCGGGCAAGCAGATCATCGATGAACTGCGTCACTCTCAGCAGGACTTTATCGGCGCCCTCTTCCGGGGCGTCTTCGCATGCCGGCAGGATGATGTCCTGGGGGAAGAGCTCGATGACCTGATGCTCCTGCTCTAGCGGTTTTCCGTCGACGTCATGGCTGTAGCCGAGCTCTTTCAATTTTGAGATGGGGGTTGAGATCTCTGCTGGGGTAAAATGGGTGATGGCGAGCTGGGTCATGTCATAGCGGGTCGTGCCGTCCTTGTTAACCGGGAGGTTGTGTTTCGCGCGCAGGATGCCTTTCGCGAGGTGCTCCGGGAGATGCTCGCGATTGGACGTGCCACGGACGCCCTTGATCAAGTCGGGCAGGTCGCCAAGCGCGAGGCCGGCAACCGTATCCTTGAAAAGCGCAACAATGTCAATGGCGCGGCGCACATAGCTGGCATTCTGGCCGTGCTTCTGGCAAGCTGGCTGGGGCATGACGCCGCAACTCTTGCAGTAATACTGTTTTACTGCCTGCCCGCCGCAACGCTCGCAGACAGACAACACCGTTTCATTGCCGCACCCGCACCTGAAGATGGGGAAATCCGAAGAAACTTCCCCCTTTTTCAGCGCATCCTGGAAGCTCCTGAGACGGCCGCCCTGCTCGCCGACAGGAAACAGGCAGTGCGGCTGGCCGTCCAGCTTCCTCACTTTCCCTTTCTCCGGCCTGCCCATCCTGGCGCCGATGCATGTGCCAAGGCGATCACGGTGCGGAACGCCGGAAGAGGACACATACGCGAGGGCGCCCTCGCCTGCGATGCTTTTTGCGGCAAGCTCCCAAAGAACAGCGGCTTCGTCTTTTGGGATGACGATGTGCTCCTTTGCGACGAGCGTATGAGGAACGCCGAGCAGCTCCAGATGCCTCTTTAGATTCGGCTCGTATGGCAGAATGAGCTTCTGCGTCTCTCCGCCGATTTGCGCCTTATCCCCCTTCTGCACAGCGGCGAGGATGGCCTTGGCCTCCGCAAGGGAAAGCGAGGGCCAATAAAAAGTGTATTTCGGGTGCAGCGGAACCTTGAGCAATCGGCTTGCCGCAAGAGCTTCCTTTGCCGTGATCGTGCTCTCGCATTTTTCTGACAGCACTTCCTGAAGACGCTGCTCGGTGAGGCCAGACTGAGAAAAAAATCCGGCAAGGTTAGCGTTCTTCAGCGCCTGGCCCATCTCCAGAACCCACCATTCCTCGCAATAGCCGGCAGGAACCAAGGGATGGGCACGGTTGAAGAAATCGCCGTAGTTGATGAGGATATCCCCTAGATAAAGAATCTCTTTCACTTTGGGCGCAATCAGTTTGGCCCGGGCGACATCATTGACGCGCTCCACGCCGCCATCCTCCAGAAGCACGAGGGGGCCTTCAATGCTGCCGCAGGTGGACATGCTGGCTGCCTTGCCCGGGCGCTCAAGCTTGAGCTGGGTGCCGATGGCGATGAATTTGTCTAAGATATAGGTTGTCGCAGGATGGATGGCTGCTGAGCTGTACCCGGAATTCCTCGCCCGGCCGTAACGCAGGCGAAAGCCGCCTGGCCGCAGCGGGAATCCCAAGATGGGCCTGCCGGCGACGAGATCCTTGAGATATGTGAAATCAGGATGAAGCCCTGCCTCAACCTCTTTCTTCTTCGCCTTCTTCTGCTTTTGCAGGCGGACGAAGTCCTTCAAGAAACGCCAATGCTCGAGGCCAAAATCGCGGCCCCATTCTGAAAGCTGCTTCTCCAGCTTCGCCGCCTTCTGGCAGAGGCATTCGCCGGTGACCAGGCAGAAGCCATTCCGGAGCTTGTTGGCCTCGACGCGGGGGAGGTCCTTGTAATTGGACACTTCGATCGGCTCTGACGCGTCTCCGTCGATCTGCACGGGCAGATGGGAGACGATGAAACGGATCTCCTCCTCGCTCGGCAGATATTGGAGATTCGTGATGCGCTCATGATAGTCATAGAGCTCCGTGACCGCGCGCTTGACTTCCTGCTCTGTGGGGTCATATTCGGCGTAGCCCATCTGTTTCCTGATGTAATCAGCAACGACAACGCAGACTGAAGCCGCAGTGCCACCTGCGGATCGAATTGGCCCGGAGAACATGAGGCAGAAATATTCCTTGCCATCGCCGAGGCGCTTCTTGAGCTTCAGCCCGACGAACCCTTCCAGCGGAGAGGCCACCACGCCGAGCGTCAGATACGCCAGACCGACGCGGATGCCCACCTCCATGGCCTTGTGCTGGGACCCGAAGGCGCAGAATTTTCCCTGGGCTGTTTCGAGCGCGATGTGCAGAGCGACCTTCCAGCTCAGCTTGCCATACTGCTCTTCCAAATCAAGGATGCGCCGGGCAAGGCCGGAGCCGAGGACGGGAGGATGCGCCACAGACACGAGGCCTTCGACACGCTCAGCCAAATCCTTCGCCAAGGGAATGCTCACTTCCTTTTCCGGGTCAAAGCCCCTGGCGCGCGCTTCCTGGGCGACGGCGTACGCCTTTTTGACTTCTGATTCTATCCGGGAAAAATACTTCTGGATGGTTGGGGACATCTCGACCGGGGAGCGCTCCTCGCTCTGGCTAGGTTCTCCTTTTAGGGCGTTTGCCGATGGCATCATGTCACTTCCCAAACTTCAGGATCTTGACTTCCCGCGTCCTGAGGTCGACGGCCGGCACGCGGCTGGGCTCCGGGTTGTGGCCCACTTTCTCCTGATAGGCGGTCTTGCTCTCCCAGCAGCTGCTCATGATGAGCGTGACATTCCGGTAATTGGAGACCGCTGTCTTGTGGATATGGCCGGACACGAAAAAATCCGGGACCGCGTCGATGACAAGCGGATCCTTCTCTGCCGTGGGGATGGAGGGGGCGCTGGTGTGCGCCGGCGCGAGGTGGCGGCGCTTCAGGAGAAAGCGCATGATCAGATCGGCCCGGTCATAGCCACCGCTGTTGCGGATACTGTCGACGTTGGCCACGTAATAATCGAAGGAATAGCCATGATAGACGAGCACGTTGAACCCGGGAAAGCCTTCGCTCGCGTGGATGTTCACCAGGGAGGGGTTGCTCACTTGAATGAGGTTGGGGAGCCGCAGCGCTTCCGTGAACTCGTTCGCCAGGGGCGGCTGCGGCTCGGCTAGCCTGACAGCATCGTGGTTGCCGGCGCACATGATGAGTGTGATGTGCTGGGGGATGCGGCGCAAGAGCTCCGCGGTTCTCCTGTATTGCTCTTTCACATCCGGCAGCGTCAAGTCCTGCTCCTGGCCCGGATACACCCCCACGCCGGCGGCGATGTCGCCGACAAGGAAAATGTATTTGACTTTCTTTGCCAGCTGGCGCTGGGCTTCCGTGCCCGCCTCACCCCGCACCCAGGCGAGAAAGCGCTCGAAGTCCTGCTCGAGGAAATGGTCTGAGCCGACATGCAAATCCGAGAGGAAGAGCGCTATGCCTTCTTCGGGGGCGCGCTTGAGCTCGTTGGTGAGCGGCACATCAGGCCAATAGAGCGCGTTCGCGAAGATGATGCGCTCGCCGCACACGCCCGAAACGCCAATCACCTCGTCGAGCACCAGCTCCTTCGCCTGCTCGAAAAGCTCGGGCTTCTGGTTGGAGACGAGCACCTTGATTGCTTCTGTGCTGTCCTCTATCTTGAGCATGAGGCTGCCCTTCTTCGTCAGATCCTTTTCCATCACCATGCCGATGACAGCGACGCTTTCGCGCTGCTTTTTCTGGAGGACTCTTGAAACGGCCGTGGCGGTCTTGAGCTCATCACGGTTGTAGAGGATTTTCGAGAGCGCCTCCAGCCGGGCGTTGAAATGCAGGGTGAAATCCTCGACACTGAATTTCGCGCTTCCCTCCGGATGCGAGACCAGGACTTTCACGCCTGGGGCGCGCTTCCTAGGCGAGGCGGAGGAGAGGAAGGCCTGATAGCGCTCGGGCCTGCCTGTCTCGAACTCCTGGCGGGCGCGCTCGAATTCCGGCCAGTTGAGCTGGGCAAGCTCCGGGTGGGCAAGCAAGTCTTGGTTGATATAGACGGCGCCGTCGGGACAGGCTGCCGGCGGCGCCTCTGAGACAAGGTGGGGGGAAAGAAGGCGGCCCTTCCCAAGATGCTCCTGCACGTATTGTTTTTTGTCCATCGGATCAAAAGGGCCTTTCCCTCCACGGGCGAAAGCAGGCCCTCTCTCCTTGATTTACCTATAGCGGCGAACTAAAATATTAAGACAAATTAGTCGCCACTATATCCGGAGAACGCAACAATTTTGCATAACTCTTTGCGTTCTCCGCTATACTTTAATTTACACACCCAACTCCTTCTTCAGCAAAGCCTGGATGTTAGCGGCCGAGGCCTGGCCGACGGCGAGGCATACTTCCCTCATGCGGCCGTATCTTCCTTTCGAGATGACCTTCGCGCTGATCACCCCGATCATGTCGAGCTCCGCAATCACGTCGGAGATGCGGCGCTGGGTGAGGGGGCGCAGCCCCACGCGGTCGCAGAGGATTTTGTACTGCTCGTAAATCTCTCCCGTAAAAATGTTCTCTTTTTTCCTTTCCGCAAGCAGCAGGACGCTATAGAGGATGCACTGGCTCTGCTTGGGCTGGGTGACGGCGATATCGAGGATCCGGTCGCGCTCGATCTTCTCCTCTGCCTTGTCGATGAAATCGATCGTTATCTGCTTCGCGCCATCGCGCTCCGCAAGCTCTCCGGCGACACGGAGCAGCTCAAGCGCGCGTCGGGCGTCGCCATGCTCTCTCGCGGCATACGCGGCGCATTTCTCTATCGCGCCCGGCTGGATCGTGCCTTCCCGGAAGGCCTTCGCGGCGCGCTGCTTCAAGATGTCCTGGATCTGCAGCGCGTTGTAGGGGGGGAACACGAGCTCCTCCTCAGACAACGAGGACCTCACTCTTGGATCGAGATTGTCGATGAAGACCATGTCATTGCTCAGGCCGACGAGTGAGATGGTATTTTGCATGTCCTCGTTGCAGCGCGTGAGATTGTAGAGCACGGCGTCGCCGGTCTTCTTCACCAATTGGTCGATCTCGTCGAGCACGAGGAGGGTGGGCTTCGCGTCCTGGCGCACGGCGTTGAAAAAAATCTTATATACTTCGTCGGTGGGGAGGCCGGTGCTCGGGATCTCCTTCCCGAACTCCCTCGAAAGCTGGGCGATGAGACGGTATTCCGTGTCCGCGACGCGCTTCAGCTTGCAGTTGAGGTAGAGTACGCGCAAAGGAAGCTGATTTGTCTTTGCGGCTTCTTGCATGTCCTTCAAGACATACTTGACAGACATCGTCTTCCCGGCGCCGGTCTTGCCGTAAATGAACAAGTTTGAAGGCTTCTCCTGCCTCAGCAAAGGCGCGAGGATTTTCGCGATATGCTGGATCTGGGTCTCGCGATGACTGATGGATTCTGGGAGATACGACCCTTTGAAGACGCCCTTGTCCAAAAACAAAGGCTCATTTTTAAGATATTGCTCGAAGAAACCCCGCAACCCCTCTTGGTTCATAGGCTCCATAGGAAATGTGGGTGTTTATATAGATTGTTGTGCTGGGATTTGGATGTTTCTGTGGGGATGAGACACCCCCTTATTTCCTCTGGAAGTTTGTTTTTGTTTTTGTTGTCTTCTTATTTTATTTATTTTCTATATAGAAAATAATAGATAAAAAGAACGAAGAAAAGAAAAAAAGAATAAAAAAGAAATGAACTTAAAAAATCACTAGCAAAGCCAAAATAATAATCCCATTCCACAAGAAATGAGGGGGAACGAGAGCGCCAACTTAACACCAACCATAATAATGAAACCCAGAAGCACAAAATCCAGCCCAGAACCAAGAATCAGAAACACCGTAGTGAATTTTCACCACTATCAGATTTCCCAAGAGTAGACTCTGGTTGATTCTGAAGTGGGGCGTATTTCCTAGGATTGCATGTTTTTTAAATTCGGATATGAACTGGTGTCCTCAGCG
>JAGVXW010000076.1 GCA_018303575.1 Candidatus Woesearchaeota archaeon | reverse complement strand
CAAGCCAGAAAGACAATCAACTGGCGCTTCACTAATGAAAACGCTGACGACTGGCTAGCTAAACATAATACAACATAATTAAGTGGTCAGGATACTAGGCCATAGGACTCTCTTGAAAGTCCTTCTTTAAATGCTTTACCCAAACGTAAAACTGTTGAAGCTAAAGCCAGGCTGGGCCTTCAAGAGGAGGATATGCCTGCCATAGGCGCTTTTGTAAACGTTGTATAACCTTGCTCCAGAAATATCAACATATGATCTTCCACCCTGGATCTTGACGTCAGATCCGATCTCTTGCGAATTAAGGAGTTTTCCATCAATATAGACTTCCATCTGCTGCGGCTGGTCAGACTGGGCGACGATATTTACGGACGAAGCCTGGAAATTCAGCTCGATCATAGCTTCTGATACAGCCACGAGGCTGTCAGAGTCGCTCCGCCAGGCGCCGCCCAGGTAGATGATGTCGTTTTTCACCTCATCAGGAAGGACATAGGTCTTTTCCTTGCCCGGATCCAAGCCGCCGTTCCCAACATCCTGGCCGCGAGAAAGGGCAAAGGAATATCCGGCGTAGAGCTCCGGAGTCAATCTGCGCAATCCCGTGCCGTCCTCAAAGTTCGTGTAGGGCATGCGTGCGTCTACTCCAGTCTCCTCCAATAGCGCTTGGATAGTGTATTCTGTCTGGGCATAGGCGCCTTCGCCGATATGGTCGTAGCGGATGAAGCCGTCCTGGTCGATCAGGTATTTATGCGGCCAGTAGCGGTTGCTGAAGGCGCGCCACGTCGCGTAATCGTTGTCTTGTACTACCGCATAGCGGATGCCATGCTTGGTCATAGCCGCAACCACATTGTCATATTCCTTCTCGAACGAGAATTCAGGGGAATGCACGCCGATGATGACCAGTCCTTTGTCCCTATATTTAGTGTCCCAGTCCGTGAGATAAGGAAGAGTGCGGATGCAATTGATGCACGTATAGGTCCAAAAGTCAATCAGCACGACCTTGCCCCTGAAATCAGAGATCCTTGTCCCTTTCGGGGTATTTATGTAGCCAGCGATGCCCTCAAGCTCAGGAGCTTTAAGATACCTGCCTTCCTTGTCCTGGATTCTTTTTTTGGTCGCTTCATCTACTACATAATTCGATTCAGTATCGGGGGTATTTTCTGCAATGTCAGCCTGTGATCCTGATTCCTTGCCTGATTGGCCGAAGGTTGGGCCGGCGCGTTGGCTCTCCAAAAGCCAGATGGCTCCGGCTATGACGGCGATCAAAATGACTAGAGCCAAAGTTTTACTGCCCATGGACGGAAGTGGAAGCGAGATAGGAGAGGAAGGCAGGGATCAAAGGGAGGACGCAGGGGCTCAGGAAAGAGACAAGGCCGGCGAGGAAGGCGACTCCCAAGTTCAGTGTGGAGAATCCAGACAGCCCGGCGTCCATCGCGATAAGGATGTTGGACAGCCCGGGGAAATTCGCTATCCTCGCAAGCTGGTTCGTGAACACGAGGATTCCCAGGATGATGAGGATGCCGCCGAAGATATACTTGAAGATATTCAAAGCTTTGATATGCCGGTTTATCCAGTCTTGCGCCTGGTTGACAAACAAGCCGACCAGCAGGAAAGGTATGCCCAGGCCAAGCGTATAGGCAAGGAGGAGGAAAAACGCGGACGAGGGCTGGGCGATGGCGAGCGTCAGGATGGCACCCAAAACCGGGCCGACGCAGGGAGTCCAGCCGACAGCGAAAGCAGCGCCAAAAACAAAGCTTGTAGCGTATAAAGAGCCGAATTTGCGCGTGACCCTCAATTTATGCTCCTGCTCCAGGAAGGGGATGCGTACCAGCCCCAGAAGCGTGATCCCGAAGAGAATGATGATGATCCCAGCGATTCGCGATAACCATTGCTGCACCTGATACGAGATGGCAGAGAGGATCCCCTGGAGCAGGATGCCGAGCACGGAAAACACCACCGCGAAGCCGAGGACGAAAAAAACAGCTGCAAGGAAGATTTTGTTCTTCATCTTATCTCCAGGTGATGATGTTGAGGAGAGCGAAAGCCAATGTCTGCAAGGCGGTGAAGATGAGCACATACGCTTTTACTTCCATCACGTATAAGGGCATCATTGTGAACGCGAAAGCGAACGTGACGACGTTCTGCACCAGGAACAGGAACGCGAAGATGACCAGGCCCCAGGTGAAGAGCGTGGGCATTTTCCGCAAGTTCCTGATATACACATACAGCAAGCTCAAGATGAGCGCGATGTTCAGGCCGCTCAGCACTGTTCCTACTATTCCTAGGTCCATAGCAGATCACCTGTTGTTTTCTTTTATATTCACGGACAAAAATGGATTTAACGAGTTGCCCGCTCGTAATAAGTAAAGGACAGGTTCATGTCCTAATTATTGGTGTCCTTTACTATAAAGGCCTTTTCCCAAATTGCTCCCAAATCCTGCCTTCCGCCTTTGCGAAGGCCTCTGCCTCGGGAGAGAGGAAATAGGCAGCCCCATAGCCGCCCTTGTTGACGGCGTGGACGATCCTGTGCTTCTCCAGCATCCTCAAGTGATGCTGAATGGTCTTGTAGTCGAGGCCAAGGCCTTTGGCGAGCTGATGGGCGTTCCTCGGACGCTCCTCAATTGCCCTGAGGATCATCGCCCTTGTTTCCCCTCCCCGCGTGCCTGCCAAAAGGAACCACAGGATCTGGCGCATAACATGCGTTAAAAGCGGGGATATAAATGGGTTGCGGATTACTCCTTCTTGGCTAGTCCCCACGCGATCTCAAAAAATCCCCTTTGGGTTTTGGCGATATCTGCGTTGTCTATAAGAATTCCAGCAATCTGCTCTTCCTTCATCGTTAAGAATGCAAGCTTATTGGAGTAGATGAACGTAGCGGTGGGAATCTGGAATGGCGTAAACCTGATTTGCCGCAGCTCTTGGGCATCCTTTTCTTTGTACTCCTCGATAATCTTGGCCCGCTCTTGAATGACCCTGGTTGGAATCTTTGCCTTGACTCTTCGCTGTATCCAGTGAGGAAAGTAGAATTGCAAAACCTGAAAAATCTGGGCCGAATTCAATTGGAGGACTTCTTTGGGGTGCGTTTCTATGATCTCGTCTAAAATTGCTTTCAATCCCTCTTTGCCTTCGAATAATTCAACAGAGGGCTTATCGCCCACACTCGCTTTCAGAGCGTTTAACTCGGGCAGGATGGAAGACACCTTTTGTTTCCTCTCCTCGAGAATATCGACAATGCGATGGGGACTCTTCGCTTCAAAATAGCCCACTTTTGCTTTCTTGACTTTGGAGACAAGGCCTTTCTCGCCAAGAGAACCAAGAACATCGTAGGTGCTTGTCCTCAGCATCCCGGCCTTTTTCGCGATGCTGTGCGCCCTCGCCACGCCCAGGCTCAAAGTGGCAAAATATACTTTGATTTCCTGATCGCTCAGTCCGGCTTGACGCAGAATCTCTTCCTTGCTTGCCATAGGCGCAGGGATGCGGTTCCTTATTTAATCTTTACTGATTGTTGTCGGCATCTGACTACAATTCTTAATATGTACCTCTGTGCCTTTAATCGAGGTGGAACCTCAAAACCCCCTTCGTGAACGGCTCAACCGATTTGGGAGGAGAGGCTGGACACTCAAGCCCTATCAGATGTGGGGTTCGGATAAGCCCTGTCCGCCACGGTTGGTCGTCAATCCCTATGTCGGCTGCGCTTTTCAGCATCAGTACTGCTACATAGAAAGTCCTGCGCGGGCTCAAGATGGGTTCCGGGAACATCTGCTGGCGAGAATAAAGGAGGCTCATGCTCAAGGGCTTGATGGTTTGGTTGTGATGGTCTCCTCCAGTACAGATCCCTTCCAGCCTATTGAGCGGCATTATGCCGATTCCCGATTCGCGCTTGAGGCTCTCTTAGAGAATGGCTTTCTCGTTCTTGTTATGACGCGCAACCCCCAAATGCTGCTTGAAGAGGGATATGCGCATGTGACGGGGCATCCCCGATTGCAAATTGACGTTTCTATCCCTTCGTTAAGGGAAAATGAGCTGGGCTCAATCTGGTATAGCCCCGTTGCGGCGCCATTGAATGAGACGTATGCGGCCATTGCCGAACTCGCCCGACAGGGCAAGTATGTCCGGGTAAAGATTGAGCCGGTTGTTCCTTCTCTTGGAGAAGTACAGGGCCAAACGCCTCAAGAACTTGACGAAATCGTCCGAAAGTCCAAAGAAGCGGGGGTACAAGCGATTCTTTCCAAGACGATGCGATTAAATACAAGCGTGCCGCCGTGGATGTACCGGCGCCTCATCACATTCTTCACTGAGAACGGCACGGCAGAGAGGACGACTCTAGCCCTGTCCGAGCCCTTGCGAAAAGCCCTTCTCGCTCCTGTTCTCGATGCCTGTGCGAGGTATCAAATTCCATTCTGCCCCTGTGTGGACTCGGATACGATCTCTGGAGTAAGCTGCCGCGTGCAGACTTCTTTGACTAAAGGCAAGCCTCTTTACGGATAGGGAAAGCAACCTATATAAATAAGAACGCCTCTCCCATGTTGCCAAGAGATGATGCGTTATGGCCAAGAAAGAGAAGAAGAAAAAGATCAGCTCAAAGAAGGAGAAGTACGCCAAGTTCCACAAGGAAAAGTCCGGAACGATGGACCTGTCCATGCCTGAGCTTCCTCCGGAAGCGGTGAAGCAGAGCCGCGAGGACCTTGAGCGTATCGAGCGCTGGCTCAAGACCCACCGCAACCCGCCAACGAAAGAAGTGAGCCTGCGCAGGATGCTCAGCAAGAGGTAGCAATGTGCCAATTCTGTTCCCCCATCGCATATCTCCATGCTGATAGCCCGGGAGCCGGGCCCGCCTATAGCGCCCCGGCGACATATGATGCAGGGTTCAATCCTAGGGAGCTTTACAGCCTTCCGCTTCCAGCAATGTATCATGCTTAAGAAATCTAAATAACCGCTCGCCAGAGATTCCCACCCTTCAGGGTTGGGAGTGAATGGCGAGCAAATTCTTAAAAGCGAAAGAAACGGCAATGCGCCGTTGGTAAAAT
>JAGVXW010000075.1 GCA_018303575.1 Candidatus Woesearchaeota archaeon | reverse complement strand
GAAAAGCCTACTCGGCCCAGGGGCGGGCCTCGCCGCACGCCACGTCGGCGCTGGCGAACCGGGGCTAGCTTCTCGGTGGCGCTGACAGCCGGGGGATGGTTCGCAGGCGTAGCCAAGAACCTACGAACGTTAGTGAGTATGCCCCCTTCGGGGTGGCTGTAGGGCTTCGAGCTTGGCGAGAAGCCCGTCAGCGCCTTCTTGAGTGTAGATGTTGGGGTAGAAACTCCTTATACAGCATAGAACACATTGTGCGCGTCTCTCGCGATCTTGACCTTTTGCTTGCCTTTCTTGTAATCGCCTTTGATGAGGAGGACCCTGCTTTTCGCCTTGCCATACCATTCTCCCCGGTAGCGGCCTTCTGACCAGATCTCGGCCTCGATCGTGTCGCCCTCCTTGAAGGGCTTGGGAAACTCCTTCGTCGATTCCACCTTGCCGAGCTTCAGGAGGGGGAGGCCGTGCTTTTTCTCCAACCCCTTGAGGAAGTCCGAGAATTTGTTGAAAGGCAGCTCCTTGACCGGGTTGCGGCCGCGCCTGTTTTCCAGGAAGTTCTGGATGAAGACCTCGAAGCCCTGCTGCTTTGCGTACTTGATGATGTCTTCGATATCTTGCTCGTTGACGCCCTGGAGATAGACGGGAGCGAGGATGATCTTTACCCTTCCCCTAACGTGCTCCAGCGTCTCCATCACCTTTTTCACGCTGTATCCTGGCATGTGGAAGAGCTTCTTCGCCTGTTCCGGGTTGACAGCGTGGAAGCTGACGTTGAAGTTGGTGAGTCCGGCTTCGATGAGCTTGTCGGCCATCCCTTTTGAAACCACAGCCAGGTTGGTGATGAGATGGATGGAGGCGACAAAGGGAGTTTTTGACATATCTCTCACAAGCTCGACGAGATCCGCGTAGAGCGTCGGCTCTCCATGGGGGTTGATGTAGACATGGATCGGATGCTGCTTGAAGTCCAGGAGCTTTCTCACTTCCTGAACAAGATAGTCTTTCTCGACGACAAGATCGAGCTTCTTCTTCGATGAGGGGCCTTCGTCGACGGAGCAGAAGACGCAGTCCGCATTGCAGCTCGTCAGCGGCTTCACCTCGATCATGTCCGAGCCCTTGTCCACGATGCCGAAGGCGAGGGCGCCGATGAGAGGGATGCCCGAGTTGCGGTGGAGATAGCGCGTCGGGTTACCGGTTAGCTTATTGGTGAGGCGCTCGAAGCCGCGCTGGAGCACGCGATAGAACTGCCGCTCTGCCGCTTCCTGGGCGGCTTCTTGGAAGATGAGGGCAGTTTCAGATACTCCAACCTTTCCGAGCTTCTTGAAATCGTCCTTCGGGACGTCAAAATAATAGAGCTTCAGGAAGTGGAACCTGATGTTCCCTTCCTTCTCCTCGAAACGGAAGTCCTGGAAGCGCAGCTCCGCCATGGATGGAAGAATCCAAGGGGCGTTAAAAGGGTTGCTGTCTGAAAATTTTAGCCCATTCATTGCTCTTCTGAATATTGGGATGGATAGTACGAAAAAGGAGATAAATAATGGAATAAACGAAAGTTATATAAATATATAACCTTTGTTGATCTTATGATCCCCCTCTCCCTCCGCATGAAACGGGAAAGCCACCGCGCCATCGCGGCGGCGCAAGATGTGATCCTGAAGGAAGTCTATCAGCACTTCGACAAGGCAGTTTTGCATGGTGGCACGGCCATCTGGAGATGCTACCAGGGCAAGCGCTTTTCCGAGGACCTTGATTTCTGCTTTCCCAAGGATCCCCCAAAGATTCAGGCGCTCTTCGCGTCCCTGGAAAAGCAGGGCTTTCGCGTGCGGAAACGGAAGATCGGCGAGCGGAGCGTCTATTCAGAGCTGGAGATGAACCGCGTCGCCGTGCGCCTGGAGGCCACATTCCAAAAGCTCAGCGGCCACCTCACCGACTATGAAACCGCTGACGGCAATTTCGTCACCGTCTACAGCCTCACGCCTGAAGCGTTCATCGCAGAAAAGGCGCGCGCCTATCTTCAACGAAGAAAAGTCCGTGATCTTTACGACATTTTCTTCCTGCTCAAGAGGGTGACGCGCTTCCCAGAGGTCAAAAAGGAGCTTCAATCGTTCCTGAAGTCGTATGCCCCGCCCGTGGATGAGCTTGACCTCAAGGCCCTGATCCTTGAAGGGCCGGCTCCTTCCGCCCGGGAGATGCTCGACTCTATCCAACGGACATGGGAAAACGCAAACATCTCGACCGCATAGAGCGGCTTTTCGAAAAAAGCCCAGTGGTATTCTTTGACTCTCTTGAAAGGATCGTCAATTCCAGCGCCTACGCCAAATTGCTGGTCTCCCACCTGCTTCGTCAGGGGAAGATTAAGAGGCTCTCCAAGGGGTGCTACACAAAGCACGAGGACGCCGGCCTGGCGGTGTTCTGCTTCCAGCCCGGCTATCTCGGCCTGCAAGCGGCCTTGAGCCATCACGGCCTGTGGGAGCAGGAAACCATTCCCGTCATCCTGACCACGAGAAAGGTTCGCGGGGGAATACGCCCGGTATTAGGCTCCAATGTGCTGATGCGCAGAATCTCCCAGAACTCATTTTTCGGGCAGGAAACGGTCCAGGAAGGCAGCTTTTACCTGCCCTATTCCAATCTGGAGAAGACGCTCATCGACTTTGTTCTCTTCAGGGAGCGGCTTTCTCCGGATGTCCTTAAGGAGATGAAGAAAAGAATAGACTTCAGGAAGCTGAAACGCTACCTGGCCCGGTATCCCCCGAAGATCCGAGAGCGGGTGCTGCGGTTATTGAAGCAGGAAAAACTGAGGAAAGATTAGGGCGGCTGATTTGAACAAAAGGAAAGGAGGATTCAGATGGATACGTGTTTGTCGTTGGGGCGTGCGGCGAGGCCCGTCCCTGGGCCGAGTAGGGCTTCTGCAGCAGCCCGTCGCACGCCCAATCTCATTCCTTCCTTTTCTCATTTTTCATATACTTCGTAATATCAAACCTGATCGCGAGATATTTTACTGGCTTGCCGCTCTTGCCCAGCACAGGCGCGATGGCTGAATCAACCCAATAGAAATGGCCGTCCTTGGCCTGGTTGCGGATGACGGCCTTCCAGACCTTGCCTGCCTTGATGGTTTTCCACATCGCCTTCCAGAACTGGGGAGGGTGGAGGCCGGAGTTGATGATGCGGTGCGTCTTGCCCAGCAATTCGTGGCGCTCGTAGCCGGAGATTCTCACGAACTGGTCGTTCGCATAGGTGATCTTGCCGTCGAGATCCGTTTCCGCGACAATTGCGGCCTGGTTCAGGGCTTGGCGCTCCGCTTCAAGGAGGGCCTTCTGGCTGACAATCTCCTCTTGCGCCCTTCTCCTGTCCGTGATGTCCTCGACCATGAGCACAACATTTATGGCCTTGTCCGGCGCCTGGAGCCGCGAGGCGCGGATAGACAGCGTACGGCCTTTCCTGTCCTGCACTGTAAGTTCGGCGCTCTCATGTCCGCCTTCAATGACTTCCGTGATTTTGCGCAGCTTCAGAGGGTTCTCAAGCCCGAGGATGGCCTGATAGAAGAGCTCGCCTTTCTTCTGGCCGTAGCTCCCCCACATCGGACCGTTCATGAAGACGATGTGATAGCCGCTGTCGATGATAACAAGGCCGCAGGGCAAGCTGGAGATGATCCTCGACAGCACTGTTTCAGTAAACGTGCGATTCTCGGGCACGGAGTTCAGAACGGTCTCAAGCGGCGCCTGGTTGAGGTACCATATCTTCGCCTTGCCGACGCTCTTCCCCGCGATCAGGCCGTGCGCCTGCATCATGGAAAGATATTTCGAGAGCGTGTGGCGCTCATAGCGCGACTTGGCCTCGACTTCCGTGATGGTGGCGCCTGTCGCTCCGACGTCTGTCAGGATGCGGATGATCTCATCTTTTGCCTTTAATGGGATGTCCATCATATTTGCTCTGTGGCGTTTCAACAGCAGGCGCTGACGGGCTTCTCGCCAAGCTCGAAGCCCTCCGGACACCCCGTTGGGGCGACCCCCGTCCGGCAGCGCCACCGTGGCGTGCGGCGAGGCGCTCTGCACCGAGTAGGCTTTTCATAGAAAAGCCGTCGCACGCCTTCTTTCCCCTCTTTGTTTTTCCAAATTGGCTTATAAATGTTCCGTTGATGGCAACCCTTGACGGCAACCGCGAGGAGGCATTTTTATAAACGGGGAAAGCGCCTATCAAGAGCCCGGAGGGGGTAGCATGATCAGGAGCATACGGAAGCGCGACGGCAGGATAGCGGAATTCGACCAGGAGAAGATCGCGAAGGCCATCTTCAAGGCGGCGCAGTCTGTCGGCGGGAGGGATTACAAGGAGGCGCAGCTGCTGGCCGGCGATGTGGCGGCTGAGCTGGAGTTGGAGTTTGACGATAAGCGGGTGCCGAGCGTTGAAGAAGTGCAGGACGCTGTGGAGCGGGTGCTCATCAAGCGCGGCCACGCGAAGACCGCGAAAGCGTTCATCCTCTACCGGAACCAGCGGACCAAGCTGCGGCACACCAAAGGGGCTTTCCTGGAAGTGAAGCACGCCTTGGACGAATACCTGAAGAAAACGGACTGGCGCGTCTATGAGAACAGCAACGCCGATTATTCCTTTTCCGGCCTGATGTCGCACGCCGCCGGCAAGGTGATCGCTAATTATGCCCTTAACGAGCTCTATTCTGAAGATGTGGCGAACGCGCACCGGAGCGCGGCCATGCACATCCATGATCTGGGCTATGGCATTGTGGCCTATTGCTGCGGCTGGTCGCTCAAGAATCTCCTGATGACTGGCTTTGGAGGAGTGTCCAAGAAGATACGGTCGAAGCCGGCCAAGCACCTTGATGTCGCGGCAGTGCAGATGGTCAACTTTTTGGGGACGATGCAGATGGAGCACGCAGGAGCGCAGGCGCTGTCGAGCGTCGATACTTTGCTGGCGCCTTTTATCAAGAGGGACAAGCTCGCCTACAAGCAAGTGAAGCAGACGATGCAGATGCTCATCTTCTCGCTCAACGTGCCGAGCAGATGGGGATGCCAGGCGCCGTTCACGAACTTCACGTTCGACTGGATCGTGCCCGACGACATGAAACAGGAGTCGGCGATGGTGGG